>JAFEEV010000172.1 GCA_018240935.1 Pseudomonadota bacterium | reverse complement strand
GGTATGTTCGCGTGCGCCGCTCCTATCAGCAGCCCTCCCAGCATCACCGCTAATACCTTCGGCCATAGCTTGCCTTTCATCTCTCTCTCCTTTGATTTTCCATTTTCTCTAACCTTTCCTTCCTTTTCTTCATGCTCTTCTTCTTGTTCTCTCGTAATAATCTGTAAGAAACTCAGAAATCTTCCCTCGCTCCTTCCTCTTCTTACCAAACCTCAGCCCATCTTCTTCTACATATGCCTCGGCTATAGCCATACAGCAGCAAAGACTACTTCCTGCTTCCACGCATGTCAAGGGACGATTGATAATCGAGTAGTAAACTTGAATTTACTAGACTGTACTATCAATTGAAATATCCGACTCCAAACCCGGCACGGAAACCCTTTCTTGATTCTTTCGTTTGCTATGAAAAGACAACCCTGTCCCTGCTGGAACAAGCCTGCCAACAATGACATTCTCTTTCAATCCTCGCAGATCATCTTTTTTACCCATTATGGCTGCTTCAGTCAACACACGTGTTGTTTCCTGGAATGATGCTGCTGAAATGAAAGAATCTGTTGATAGTGATGCTTTTGTAATACCGAGTAATAAGAATTCATAAGTAGCAGGCATTTTTTTCTCAGCGATTAACCGCTCATTTTCGATCAGCAAATCGGCTCGTTCAACTTGCTCTCCGGGTATAAATGAGGAATCTCCGGCATTAATAACCTGAACTCGTCTTAACATTTGACGCACGATGACTTCAATGTGCTTGTCGTTTATCCTAACACCTTGTAAACGATAAACATCTTGAACTTCATCGGTAATATAACGCGCCAATGCCTCTACTCCTTGTAAGCGCAAAATGTCACGCGGATCAGCCGGGCCATCAACAATAACTTCGCCTTTGTTGACAACTTGTCCATCATGCGCCATAACATGTTTATCTTTAGGAATGAGATACTCATGAACGGCACCTTCCAGATCCGTAATGACAAGCCTTTGCTTGCCTTTGGTATCTTTGCCGAACGACACAATACCAGTCACTTCAGCTAGCATACCGGCATCTTTTGGTGATCGCGCCTCAAACAATTCAGCCACACGCGGTAAACCACCGGTAATGTCCCGGGTTTTGGATGTTTCTTGCGGGATTCGTGCCAATACCTCACCGACACTTACTTGCTGTCCGTCACGTACAGTAATAATACAGCCAATCTGAAATGTAATACTCACAGACTGATTACTTCCGACCATTTTAATTTCATTACCGTCGTCATCCAAAAACTTCACCAACGGGCGCAAGCCTTTTGATTGCAAAACACCGCGGCGTTTCGGATCAATAACCACCAGCGTGGATAATCCGGTTACTTCATCGATTTGTTTGGCAACCGTGACACCTTCCTCAACATTCTCGAAACGAACCTTACCGCTATACTCAGTAATGATCGGTCGCGTATGCGGATCCCAAGTAGTCAACACTTGGCCTGCCTTAACCGCTTCACCGTTACGCACCATCAGTGTTGCACCATATGATGCTTTATGTCTTTCGCGCTCACGGCCATTTTCATCTTGAATAATGATTTCACCACTGCGTGATATAGCGATTAATTCATTTTGCGCATTGGTTACGTAACGCATCGTAGATGAATAGTGCACTATACCGCTTGATTTACTTTCAACCTGACTGACAACAGCCGTTCTCGAAGCTGCACCGCCAATATGGAATGTGCGCATTGTCAACTGCGTGCCGGGTTCACCAATCGATTGAGCAGCAATAACCCCCACTGCTTCACCGACGTTGACTGGTGTGCCGCGTCCCAAATCCCGACCATAACATTTAGCACATAACCCGTAGCGCGTTTCACAGGTCAACGGCGTGCGAACTTTTACTTCATCAATACCTAATGATTCAACTAAATCAACAGCATCTTCATCTAATAGCTCGCCTGCGGCAAAGACAATTTCTTGATTTTCAGGATTTATTACATCGATTGCCACAACCCTGCCAAGAATTCGTTCCCGCAATGCTTCAATAATCTCACCGCCTTCTACCAGCGCCTTCATCACAACGCCGTTTCCTGTGCCGCAATCTTCCTCGGTGACAACAAGATCCTGCGTTACATCAACCAAACGGCGCGTTAGATAGCCTGAGTTTGCTGTTTTTAGCGCCGTATCCGCCAAACCTTTACGAGCACCATGCGTCGAAATAAAGTATTGCAACACATTCAATCCTTCGCGGAAATTAGCGGTAATTGGCGTCTCAATGATCGATCCATCCGGTTTAGCCATCAATCCCCGCATCCCCGACAGCTGTCTAATTTGTGCCGCCGAGCCACGCGCGCCGGAATCCGCCATCATATAGATCGAATTGAAAGATTCTTGCGTGAGCGGTTTGCCATCCTCACTCAATTTGATTTTTCCGCTAACCAAATCATGCACCGGTTCAACGCCGAGTTGATTCATCATCGCTTTTGCAACCTGATCACCTGCGCGCCCCCAAATATCCACAACTTTGTTATAACGTTCGCCTTGAGTCACCAGACCTGAAGTATATTGACCTTCAATTTCTTTCACTTCTTGTTCCGCTGCCGAGATAATATCTCCTTTTTGTGTAGGTACCAGCATATCATCTGAACAAATGGATATTCCCGCGCGTGTTGCGTAGCTGAAGCCCGCATACATCAGTTTGTCCGCAAAAATAACTGTTTCACGCAAACCGCACCGTCTAAAACTGGCGTTGATGAGCTTTGAAATTTCTTTCTTTTTAAGCGTCTTGTTGAGAAGTGAAAAAGGCAATCCTGGCGGAAAGATTTCAAACAGCAATGCCCGGCCTACCGTTGTTTCATAACGGGTGATTTTTTCAAAGCGCTCGCCATCTGCATTCGTATCATATTCTTTAATTCTGACCTTAATTTTGGCGTTGAGCTCGGCATTGCGTGTTTCATATGCGCGTGAAACCTCATTCACATTTTGAAATATCATGCCTTCTCCACGTGCGCCGATCTTCTCGCGCGTTGTGTAGTAGAGCCCAAGCACGATATCTTGCGATGGCACTATGATCGGCTCGCCATTAGCAGGGGATAATACGTTGTTGGTTGACATCATTAAGGTGCGGCATTCCATTTGCGCTTCCAACGATAGCGGTACATGCACGGCCATTTGGTCGCCATCAAAGTCAGCGTTAAAAGCCGCGCACACTAACGGATGCAGTTGAATTGCCTTACCCTCAACCAATACCGGCTCAAAAGCTTGAATACCCAAACGATGCAACGTTGGCGCCCGGTTCAACATGACCGGATGTTCACGAATCACATCTTCTAGTATGTCCCAGACCACTGCACTTTCATTCTCAACCTCACGCTTGGCTGCCTTTATGGTGCTGGCTATCCCCATCAGCTCTAGCTTATTGAAAATGAAAGGCTTAAACAACTCGAGTGCCATTTTTTTGGGCAGCCCGCATTGATGCAGTTTCAACTGAGGTCCGACTACGATTACTGAACGCCCTGAATAATCGACACGCTTACCCAGCAGATTTTGACGGAAGCGGCCACCTTTACCTTTGATCATATCGGCCAAAGATTTGAGCGCGCGTTTATTCGCCCCCGTCATCGCTTTTCCGCGACGGCCATTATCCAATAGCGAGTCAACCGCTTCTTGCAGCATCCGCTTTTCATTACGAACAATAATTTCCGGCGCTTTCAATTCCAGCAACCGCTTGAGACGGTTGTTACGATTGATCACGCGTCGATACAAATCATTTAAATCGGAAGTAGCAAAACGTCCGCCGTCCAGCGGTACTAATGGGCGTAGA
Source organism: Pseudomonadota bacterium (assembly GCA_018240935.1). Taxonomy (GTDB): domain Bacteria; phylum Pseudomonadota; class Gammaproteobacteria; order Burkholderiales; family Nitrosomonadaceae; genus Nitrosomonas. The sequence goes on along the minus strand of JAFEEV010000172.1, from coordinate 9,925 downwards.
TCCGGCGGCAGTACCGGCAAAACCGTCAGTATCATCCACTGCGGCTTGATACCGGATTTATTGAATGCTTCCAGCAGCTTAAGGCGCTTGGATATTTTCTTGATTTTTGTCTCAGAACCCGTGCTTTCCATTTCACGCCGTAGATTCTCGATCTCCGCGCTAATATCCAGATTGCTCAGTAAATCGCGAATGCCTTCTGCCCCCATACTGGCGCTAAAATCATCGCCATATTCTTCTGTTTTGATTAAATAATCATCTTCGGTCAACAATTGACAGCGCGTCAATGGCGTCATACCAGGATCAGTTACCACATAAGCTTCAAAATAAAGCACCCGCTCAATATCGCGCAAGGTCATATCCAACACCATGCCAAGACGGGAAGGTAACGATTTTAGAAACCAGATGTGCGAAACCGGGGAAGCAAGTTCGATATGTCCCATCCGCTCACGGCGAACTTTGGATAGTGTCACCTCAACACCGCATTTCTCGCAAATAACGCCGCGATGCTTCAGGCGCTTATATTTACCGCACAAGCACTCATAATCTTTCACCGGACCGAAGATCTTAGCGCAAAACAAACCATCTCTTTCCGGTTTAAATGTGCGGTAATTAATCGTTTCCGGCTTTTTTACTTCACCATAAGACCATGATCGTATTTTCTCGGGGGATGCCAAACCAATCTTGATGGCGTCAAATTCTTCTTTATGAGTAACTTGTTTAAATAAATCTAGCAGTGCTTTCATTTGTCACTCCTGTCAATCAGGGGGCGATAATAATTATGTGAATCGGTACTAATGGCTAAAAAACTCGTTCGATCACCCAAGATACGAGACAATCAATATTGTTCTAAATCAATATCCATTCCTAATGAACGTATTTCTTTTACCAGCACATTAAATGATTCCGGCATTCCAGCATCAATCTTATGATCGCCTTTGACAATACTTTCATATACTTTAGTACGCCCAGTGACGTCATCTGATTTCACAGTCAACATTTCCTGCAAGGTATAAGCCGCACCATAAGCTTCCAGCGCCCAAACTTCCATCTCACCAAAACGCTGTCCGCCAAATTGCGCTTTACCGCCCAGTGGCTGTTGCGTCACCAAGCTATAAGGTCCGGTAGAGCGCGCATGCATCTTATCATCCACCAAATGATGCAGTTTCAGAACATGCATATAGCCAACAGTAACAGGGCGATCGAAGGCTTCACCAGTCCGGCCATCGTACAGCGTAATCTGACCCGATCGCGGCAATCCCGCCAGTTCCAGCATATCTTTAATTTCTTCTTCGGTTGCTCCATCAAAAACAGGCGTTGCAAATGGAACACCTTCGGTCAGATTCTCGGCTAATGCCAGGATTTCATTGTCCGATAGCGAAGAAATATCTTCTTTTTTACCGCTTCCATTATAAATTTTATTCAAAAACTCTCGAATTTCACTGACATTCTTTTGAGTTTTCAGCATTTCATCGATTTTTCTACCGAGCCCCTTTGCCGCCCAGCCCAAATGCACTTCAAGAATCTGTCCTACGTTCATCCGGGAAGGAACGCCCAGCGGATTCAGCACGACATCGACTGGTGTTCCATCCGCCATATAGGGCATATCTTCCAGAGGAACAATTTTAGAGATAACCCCCTTATTGCCATGGCGTCCCGCCATTTTATCGCCGGGCTGCAGGCGCCGCTTAACAGCGATATAAATCTTTACCATTTTCTGCACACCGGGCGCCAATTCATCCCCTTGTGTCAGCTTTTTCTTTTTCTCGTCAAATGCTGCATCAAATGCTTTGCGTTTTTGCGCCATACTTTCGCGCACCTGCTCCAATTGTATGCTTGCATCTTCATCGGCTAAGCGAATATCAAACCAATAATGCGGATCAAAACTCCTCAGATACTCGGTTGTAATTTCCTTTCCTTTAGCCAGCTTATGCGGTCCTCCGGTTGCTATTTTACCGGTCAACAGCCGCTCAATACGGGCAAACGCATCTTCTTCCACGATACGTAATTGATCAGCTAAATCCTTTTTGTAACGATCCAGTTCATCATCAATAATTTTTTGTGCGCGTTTATCACGCTCAATACCTTCCCGTGTAAACACTTGCACATCAATAACGGTTCCTGAGATTCCCGATGGCACACGCAACGACGTATCCTTTACATCAGATGCTTTTTCTCCGAAAATTGCGCGTAATAATTTTTCTTCCGGTGTCAACTGAGTCTCGCCTTTAGGAGTCACCTTGCCAACCAGCACATCACCTGCTTCAACTTCTGCACCAATATACACAATTCCCGATTCATCCAGCCGGCTGAGTTGATGTTCGGACAAATTAGGAATATCAGCCGTTATCTCTTCTGTGCCCAGCTTGGTATCCCGGCTTACTACGGATAGCTCTTCAATATGTATTGACGTAAAGCGATCCTCAGCCACAATCCGCTCTGAAATCAAAATCGAGTCTTCAAAGTTATAACCATTCCACGGCATGAATGCCACCAGCATGTTTTGTCCCAATGCCAGTTCGCCCATATCGGTTGAAGCGCCGTCGGCTATGACGTCGTCTCTGCTAATCTCGTCACCCACTTTGACTAAAGGGCGCTGATTGATATTGGTATTCTGGTTTGAACGGGTATATTTGATGAGATTATAAATATCGACACCCACTTCACCCATGCGAGTTTCTGCATCGTGCACCCGCACCACAATCCGGCTGGCATCAACATAATCTACAATTCCACCGCGTTTAGCCCGCACGGTTGTTCCAGAATGCACCGCCACCACGCGCTCAATACCGGTACCAACAAATGGCTTTTCAGCACGCAAACATGGAACTGCTTGACGCTGCATGTTTGATCCCATCAAGGCGCGGTTTGCGTCATCGTGTTCCAGAAAAGGTATCAGTGAAGCGGCAACGGAAACAATTTGCGCTGGCGCCACATCTACATATTCAATCCGTTCCGGTGACGATAGCGCGAATTCATTTTTGTAACGGCATGAAACAATATCGCTAATCAACCGATTATTCTCATCAAGCTCGGCATTAGCTTGCGCAATCATATAATTACCTTCTTCGATAGCGGACAAATAATCTATTTCTTCCGTTACACGGCTATCCTTCACCTTACTATAAGGTGTTTCGATGAATCCATATTCGTTGGTTCGTGCGTACAACGCCAACGAATTGATCAAACCGATATTCGGTCCTTCCGGAGTTTCAATCGGGCACACGCGCCCATAATGCGTCGGATGCACATCGCGAACCTCGAACCCTGCTCTTTCACGCGTCAACCCACCCGGCCCCAACGCTGAAATACGCCGTTTATGGGTGATCTCTGACAAAGGATTCGTTTGATCCATAAACTGCGATAACTGGCTGGAACCGAAGAATTCGCGTGCAGCCGCCGAGACTGGTTTGCCATTAATCAGATCATGCGGCATCAGATTTTCCGATTCTGCCTGGCTTAACCGTTCTTTCACTGCGCGTTCCACACGAACCAAGCCCGATCTGAATTGATTTTCCGCCAACTCGCCCACCGAACGCACTCGGCGATTGCCTAGATGGTCGATATCGTCAATTTCCCCGCGGCCATTGCGCAACTCAACCAGAATTTTAATAACTGCAATAATATCCTCATTGGAAAGCGTTTGCGATCCAGTCAATTCGGTTCTGCCCACTCGGCGATTAAATTTCATTCGCCCGACAACGGATAAATCATAGCGTTCAGGGGAGTAGAATAGGCCAGCAAACAGCGCCTTAACGGCTTCTTCTGTTGGCGGCTCACCAGGACGCATCATGCGATAAATCGCAACTTGCGCATTCATCTCATCCGTTGTTTCATCAATCTTAAGCGTTTGTGAAATATATGCGCCATGATTCAAATCATTCACATACAGCGTATGAATTTTCTTTACGCCCGTTTTGCGAATTTTAGCCAATGTTTCTTCAGTGATTTCATCATTGGCTAGCGCGACAAATTCGCCGGTTTCTTTATCAACTATACTTTGTGCCAGTATTCTTCCTAGTAAAAAATCATCCGGCACTTCCAGTTGATCAATACCGGCCTCTTGCATTTCCCGGATATGCTTAGCAGTAATGCGCTTATCCTTCTGAACGATGACTTTTTTGCCCTTGCCGATAATATCGAAGCTCGCTACTTCACCGCGCATGCGTTCCGGCACGAGCTCAAATTGAATGCCTTTATCTGAAAAGTGAAAACAATCAAAAATGAAAAATTCCTGCAATATCTGTTCAGAGGTGCAGCCGATTGCCTTTAACAAGGTCGTCACTGGCATTTTACGACGACGGTCGATCCTGAAAAACAAACAGTCCTTCGGATCGAATTCAAAATCCAGCCATGATCCGCGGTAAGGAATAATTCGTGCGGAAAATAATAATTTTCCCGAAGAATGCGTTTTACCGCGATCATGTTCGAAAAATACCCCCGGAGAACGGTGAAGCTGTGAAACAATCACACGTTCCGTGCCATTGATAACAAACGATCCCGTCTCGGTCATCAGAGGTATTTCGCCCATGTACACTTCTTGCTCTTTGACTTCTTTAACCGTCGGCTTGGATATTTCCTTATCCATAATCGTCAATCTGACTCTGGCGCGCAAAGGCGACGCATAGGTAAGCCCGCGCTGCTGACATTCCTTAACATCGAATACGGGTGCACCAAGCTCATAGCTTATAAAATCAAGCCGTGCATTCTTGGTATGACTTTCAATTGGAAAAATTGAATTAAAAGCCGCTTGTAATCCCTGATTCTGACGTTTATTAGGCGCGACGTTTTCCTGAAGGAACGCTGCATATGATTCGAGCTGAGTGGCAAGAAGAAACGGTATAGGCAAGACGCTCGCACGTTTGGCGAAACTTTTACGGATGCGTTTTTTCTCTGTGAACGAATAGCTCATGAATATTCTCCGAGAGAAGAAGACAGAGGATTAAAGGATTGAAGCCAAATAACTATCAATTGTTCTGATGCCCAAAATGACACATCAAATGATCAAAATATCAAAGGCTGGAGGCTTTATTAGCCTACCAGCCTAGAAAATTTATAATTTATATTACTTAATTTCGCAAGTAGCGCCAGCTTCGACCAGTTGTTTCTGGATTGCAGCAGCATCTTCTTTCGATACACCTTCCTTAACAGGTTTCGGCGCGCCATCAACCAAGTCTTTTGCCTCTTTCAATCCCAGTCCCGTTACTGCTCGTACCACTTTGATCACATTGACTTTGCTTTCACCGGCAGAGGACAGAATCACCGTAAACTCAGTTTGCTCTGCCGCAGCTGGGGCACCACCACCGCCACTCGGAGCGGCAACTGCAACAGCAGCGGTTGCAACAGCAGATACGCCGAATTTTTCTTCCATCTCTTTAATCAATTGCGATAATTCGAGTACGGTCATATTCGCAATTGCGTCTAATATTTCATCTTTTGTTACAGCCATTATTTTCTCCTGGTTATTTTCTGTATTACGTTAAGGATGCTTAAAGAATGCTATTTGCTATCTCGTACCATGGCTAAGCCACGTACAAACCGAGCAGGCACTTCATTCAGTGTTTGTACAAACTTAGCAATAGGTGCCTGCATTGTTCCCAGCAATCTTGCCAGCAATTCTTCACGACTTGGCAATGATGCGAGCGCAGTAATCTCATCGCGCGATATCACTTTCTCGCCAATTGCACCAACTTTGATTACGAATTTTTCATTGTCTCTGGAAAATTCATGCAGCACTTTCGCGGCTGCCACTGGATCAGCGCTTATACCGTAAGCAAGCGGGCCAACCATATGTTTGGCTAACTCTGCATACGGCGTATCTGCCACGGCACGGCGAACCAATGAATTTTTTATGACATGAAAATAAACTCCTGACTCGCGAGTTTTCGCTCTAAGTTGTGTCATTTGACCAACTTCCATCCCTCGATACTCTGCAATAATAATGGCTTGAGCATTAGCTACTTGAGCACTTACTTCCGCCACTATTGCTTTTTTCTCATCAAGATTTAAACTCAAGGTTCACTCTCCATCAGTTAAAAATAGTATTCGGCTTATCTATGCAGATACTCTTTCCCGAACACTACGCACTGGTGACCTTAAACCAGGAAAAATGAAACTTTGGTTCCTGTTTTGGGTGCACCATCTACGCTGGGCACTCAACATATTGAAGTATAAAACTATATAATTCATATGATTTCATCTTCAAAATAGCCGAGTAATTAAGCGGCACCTAACAAATGATGAATACCATCATGATTCATTTTTTTGTGCGCCCCAGCGGTCTTTGACAATCCACATAAATACATAGTGTATTCTATGGCCCAAAGTTCTCTATATATTACGAAATACTCGTTTGATCTATCCGTACACCGATACCCATGGTGCTCGAAATCGATATTTTTCTAAGATAAACACCTTTTGACGAAGCGGGTTTTGATTTATTCAATGCTTCAATCAACGCCTTCAAGTTCTGTTTTAATGCATCCACACCGAACGATGCTCGGCCAATCGTGCAATGTATAATTCCTGTTTTGTCCGCTCTAAATTGTACTTGTCCGGCTTTAGCATTTTTAACCGCTCCCGCGATATCCGCAGTCACCGTTCCTACTTTTGGATTTGGCATTAAACTGCGCGGTCCCAGAATTTGACCCAATTGACCAACAACGCGCATAGCATCTGGACTTGCGATAGCAACATCAAAGTTGATATTGCCGGACTTAATCTCAGCCGCCAGATCATCAAAGCCTACAATATCCGCTCCGGCTTCTTGCGCTTCTTTCGCTTTGTCGCCTTGTGCAAATACCGCGACACGAACTGTTTTTCCTGTCCCCGCGGGCAAAACGACCGAACCACGCACAGCTTGATCGGATTTCTTGGCATCAATCCCCAAATTAACCGCAACATCGATAGATTCATCAAATTTTGCAGTTGCTGCCTCTTTAATTAACCCCAGCGCATCATCTATTGGGTATGTTTTATTGCGATCTACTTTTCCAGCAATGGCTTTATAACGCTTTGACGAATTTGCCATTCTATATGCCCTCCACTTCAATACCCATACTTCTCGCGCTTCCTGCAATTGTGCGTACCGCAGCGTCTAAATCCGCTGCTGTCAAATCGGGCATCTTTGTTTTAGCGATTTCTTCAGCCTGACTACGACTTAGTTTTCCCACTTTATCCACATGCGGCTTAGAGCTACCTTTTCCGACACCTGCAGCCTTTTTAATTAAGACCGATGCCGGTGTCGTTTTCATTACAAACGTAAAGCTTTTATCAGCATAAGCAGTAATGATCACAGGCACAGGTAAGCCTGGCTCCATTTTCTGTGTAGCCGCGTTAAATGCTTTACAGAATTCCATAATATTTAACTGCCGCTGACCAAGTGCCGGTCCGATAGGCGGACTAGGATTTGCTTTTCCGGCTGGCACCTGTAACTTTATGTATCCAATTATTTTCTTTGCCACTGTTTCCTCCCGATGGGTACAATCGAACGACTATCCGTTCTCCCCAGTTATAAACAATAAAAACTTTCTCTAAAAAAACTTTAAATGTATTTTCAAATAAGAAAACTACTATCCAAACTCTATCAGGATTTTTCTACTTGATTAAAATCCAATTCAACAGGCGTTGGGCGCCCGAATATGGAAACTGAAACTCTGAGCTTGCTTTTGTCGTAGTTGACATCTTCCACATTGCCATGGAAATCGGTGAATGGCCCCTCCTTGACACGGACAGCTTCTCCTATTTCAAATAGGATCTTCGGTTTCGGCTTCTCAACACCTTCTTGAATCTGATGGAGTATATTATCGACTTCCTTTTGACTGATGGGGGTAGGCTTCATAGCGGAACCGCCCACAAAACCCGTTACTTTGTCAGTATTTTTAACCAGATGCCACGAATCGTCGGACATCTCCATTTCTACTAACACGTATCCTGGAAAAAACTTGCGCTCACTGATATTTTTCTGGCCGCTTTTCATTTCTATCACCTCTTCAACCGGCACCAGAATTTGACCAAACTTATCTTGCATGCCAGATCGTTCAATACGATCTTTCAGTGCACGCTGTACACTTTTCTCGTAACCTGAATATGCGTGAACCACATACCATTTCTTACTCATTCTTTCCTCTGAGAAATGTGATTATGCATCTTGGCTCATCAAGATTTTCACAAGCGACATCAAAGCAGCATCAATGAACCATAAAAACAATGCCATTGCAATAACAAATGCAAACACTACGCCCGATGTTTGCAGCGTCTCTTTACGGCTAGGCCATACTACCTTTTTTGCTTCCTCAGAAGATTCTCTACAAAATACGTAAAAATCCTGACCTTGGGTTGTAAATTTGGCAGTAAGTGCCGCTAGTGCGAATCCCGTTAATATTGATAATAAACGCACCACCATAGCGCTCTCATTAAAATAAATGAATCCCGCTATACCAGCAATAATGAACACAAACACAAGCCCAAGCTTCAGTTTATTCACGTCGATTGAATCCTTTTATCTCTTAAAATCTGAATTGCATCTTTATTAATATGTAAGCAACAAATTTTATTTTAGACTTGCAATACACTTAATACTATCCAATTATGGCAGGCCAGGAGGGCATCGAACCCCCAACCTTCGGTTTTGGAGACCGACGCTCTGCCAATTGAGCTACTGGCCTTCTAACTGAAATGTATCTAAGGTTAAATTGCACAAAAACAATTATTCTAAAATATATCAAAAATCACTCAATAATTTTTGCGACCACACCGGCACCTACTGTTCTTCCGCCTTCGCGTATCGCAAACCGCAACCCATCTTCCATCGCAATCGGCGCTATTAAATTCACGGTCACCGATACATTATCCCCCGGCATCACCATTTCCGTGCCCGCCGGCAGCTCGATCGCCCCCGTAACGTCTGTTGTTCTGAAATAAAATTGCGGACGATAGCCTGGGAAAAATGGTGTATGTCTTCCACCTTCATCCTTACTCAGCACATATATCTCTGCTGTAAATTTGGTATGAGGTGATATGCTGCCCGGTTTTGCCAGCACTTGGCCACGTTCAACTTCTTCTCGTTTTGTACCTCGCAACAATATTCCCACATTGTCACCGGCCTGCCCCTGGTCCAGCAGCTTACGAAACATTTCAACACCGGTACAGACCGTTTTCAGCGTAGGCTTAAGTCCAACAATCTCGATTTCATCGCCCACTTTGATGATTCCTCTTTCCACACGCCCCGTTACTACCGTTCCACGTCCGGAAATCGAGAACACATCTTCAACCGGCATGATAAACGCACCGTCAATCGCACGTTCCGGTTGCGGTATATAACTATCCAACGCCTCTGCCAATTTCAGGATGGATGGTTCGCCAATATCGCTTTGATCACCTTCCAGCGCCTTCAGCGCCGAGCCCACAATAATCGGTGTATCATCACCAGGAAAATCGTACTTTGATAGCAGTTCGCGTATTTCCATTTCAACCAGTTCGATCAATTCTGCATCGTCAACCATATCTGCTTTATTCATGTACACGATAATGTACGGAACGCCCACTTGGCGCGCCAGCAGTATATGCTCGCGTGTTTGCGGCATCGGTCCATCGGCTGCAGATACAACCAGAATCGCTCCGTCCATTTGCGCCGCACCGGTAATCATGTTCTTCACATAGTCCGCGTGTCCAGGACAGTCTACATGCGCATAGTGGCGATTTGCCGTCTCATATTCCACGTGAGCCGTATTGATGGTAATCCCGCGCGCACGTTCTTCCGGCGCCGAGTCAATCTGGTCGTAACTCTTCGCTTCCCCACCAAATTTCTTCGTCAATATCGTCGTAATCGCCGCCGTTAGCGTCGTCTTTCCGTGATCAACGTGTCCTATCGTACCAACATTCACGTGCGGCTTCGATCGTTCAAATTTACTCTTTGCCATGTCCTGTT
>JAFEEV010000171.1 GCA_018240935.1 Pseudomonadota bacterium | reverse complement strand
TTGATTGTCCTCTGCGCATCTCGGCCTTTTTTACAATGAGAATATCTGAAGAATCTAAGAAATATCACTGTTTTTCAGAGTTTCCCTAAGGTAAATTCCTTTACGAGAAACCGCAACTTAGCCCTATAAAATAATTGCTTCGCAGTGATTTCTATCAGTAAAATTCGAATTTAATCCCCATCATCCCAATTATTATGCGTATCTTTCAAACTTATTCAAAAGTTGCGTTTTTAATTTGTTTATTTTTTTCATCACCCATGACGCAAGCGAATCCCGTGGCTTGTTTCACCAGCAACATGGGGCAATTTTGTATTGAGCTTTTTGAAACACAAACGCCGGTCACAACCGCTAACTTTCTTCAATACATCCATAGTGATGCTTATAAAAACGGGATTCTCCATCGCAGCATGCCAGGTTTTGTTATTCAAGGTGGCGGCTTCAAGATCGTGAATGGCGCAAGTGGAGACTCGCTTGTACCTGTCAATACCTTTTCTCCAATCGTCAACGAATTCAAAATTTCCAATACGCGCGGAACCGTGGCTATGGCAAAACTCCCCGACAAACCCAACAGTGCAACCAGTCAATGGTTTGTCAATCTGGCCGATAATTCCGCAAATCTGGATCATCAGAACGGCGGCTTTACGGTATTCGGGCGCGTTATTTTCGATGGCATGGCAGTTTTTGATGCCATTGAAAAACTCCCGGTTAGAAACTTGGGGGGAAATCTTACTAATGCGCCGCTCAAAGATTTTGACGGCTCTCACGCTGCGCTCAGCAACTTGGTAAAAATCGATGGCGTCGAGGTAACGGATGCAACCGGTATATTCAGCAGCGGTATTTTAAGTCTCGCCGTCGATATCGGAGGCGGTCAGATGTTTACCGTTAATTTGCGGCTGATCAGCGACAAACCGGATTATGTTTTTCAGCTCGACTCGGCCAGCGTGGCGGCACTATCGATAAGCCCAACCAGTATTGCAACGTTCTCGCCCGGAAACGGCCAACTGCACATCCCATCGGTGATGATCGGCGTTTCCGCGACGGTAAAAAATGTGCTGATGCAATTGACCAATCCGGGATCGTATACATTTACCCTGGTTAGTTATGAATAAAACCCCGCATTTGCCGGATCGATCTCCATCCATGCTGCGCAATTGGATAGGCTGCATACCATGAAAAAACCACTCAGCCGGATTTTGATTATCAACGATGAAAAGCTGGTGCTGAAGGAATTCGTCAAAGGATTGAATAGCGCCGCGAAATCGATGGAAAATCCGCTGGGCATGGTTTTCTCCGGCGTCACAACGGCCCAAGAAGCATTGCAGTCGATCGAGCAGGATGGTGACATCCAGGGATTGATCGTAGACGACAAGCTCTATACCTTAAAAACTCAAGGCAAACATGCGCGCGATCTGCAAATGACCGCACTCGAGCTGGTGCAGAAAATCTCTCATTTCCGCCCGGAGTTGAATATCTACATCCTGATCGCTCAGGAGCAAGAAGACGATGTGGTCGATGCCTTATTTTCCGAAACCGTGGATGGTTATTTTTACCGCGGAGAACGCGATTACCGCGGCATGTACCGCATTCTCAACGCTCAGTTGCAGGAAAAAGCGCGCACGCCTTTCTACGATCAGCTCAAGCATTATGTGCTGATGGCCAAGGATGCCTGGCATACGCCGGGGCACTCATCAGGCGATTCACTGCGCGACAGTCCCTGGGTCAGCGATTTCTATGAATTCATCGGCGAGCATATATTCCGCGCCGACTTGTCGGTTTCCGTGCCGATGCTCGATTCCTTGATGGAGCCCACCGGGGTGATCGCGGAAGCGCAGAAAATCGCCGCTAAAGCTTTTGGCGCGCGGCGGACATTTTTTGCCACCAACGGCACTTCAACCGCCAATAAGGTCATTTTCCAGACATTGCTGGCGCCCGGCAACAAGCTATTGCTGGATCGCAATTGCCATAAATCCGTGCATCACGGCGTCGTGCTATCCGGCGCGCATCCGATTTATCTGGATTCCTCGGTCAATAAAAAATTCAACATTTACGGACCGGTACCCAAACAAACGCTATTTAAAGCCATTGAAGAACATCCCGACGCGCAAGCGCTGATTCTGACCAATTGCACCTACGACGGCTTGCGCTATGATCTGCCGCCGATTATTCAGGCAGCGCATGCGAAAGGGATCAAAGTCATTATCGATGAAGCTTGGTATGGCTTTGCCCGGTTCCACCCGGCTTTTCGCCCTACCGCATTGGAAGCCGGCGCGGATTACGCCACCCAAAGCACGCACAAAGTGCTGTCGGCGTTTTCGCAATCCAGCATGATTCATGTCAACGATCCCGATTTCAACGAACATTTGTTTCGCGAAAATTTCAATATGCATACCTCTACGAGTCCGCAATACAGCATGATTGCAAGCCTCGATGTGGCGCGTAAACAAATCACGCTGGAAGGATACAAGCTGCTGTCGCGCACGCTGGAGCTGGCCAAAGAATTGCGCGCGCAAATCAACGCCACCGGCGCATTCCAGGTATTGGAACTTGCCGATCTCCTACCGGATGAAATCAAACAAGACAATATTCGGCTCGACCCCACCAAAGTCACGGTGGATATTTCGCGCTGCGGGTTTACCGTTGAAGAATTAAGCCAGGAATTATTCGAGCGTTTCAACATTCAGGTGGAAAAATCCACTTTCAATACGCTCACACTTCTGCTCACGATCGGCACCACACGCAGCAAGGTATCGCGGTTATACGATGCCTTGATGCGCATCGCCCGTGAAAACCGCGCGCCGCAACGGCTTTATCAAACCGCCGAAATCCCGCGTTTTACCGAGCTGAAGTACCTGCCGCGCGACGCCTTCTATTGCGGCGGTGAACTGATGCCGCTGTTGGATGAGCAAGAGAAAGTCAATCCGAACCTAAACGGCCGGATAAGCGCGGACCAAATCACACCTTATCCGCCGGGAATTCCGGTTCTGGTTCCCGGCCAGGTGCTCACTCAGGGTATCACGCAGTATTTAGTCAGTATGTTGCGCTCACAGAAACGTATCGAGGTGCACGGCATCGTCCACGATGGTTACTTGCCATGCTTGAGGTTGTTGACTCACGCTGAGGAAAATACGTTGCAGCAACTGGACAAATAGAAGAGAAAACTCGATTAATGCTCTTTCCGGCCATAAATATCTTCGAACCGAACGATATCATCTTCGCCTAAATACGAACCGGATTGAATTTCAATCATCTCCAGCGGCACCCGACCTGGATTTTCCAAACGATGACTCGTACCTAGCGGAATATAGGTCGATTGATTTTCAGAAACCAGAAAAATTTCTTGATCGCGCGTAACGCGCGCTGTGCCGCGTACAACAACCCAGTGTTCCGCGCGATGATGATGCATTTGCAAGGATAGAGCCGCACCGGGCTTCACTACGATGCGCTTTACCTGGAAACGCTCACCGACGTCAATGCCATCGTACCATCCCCATGGACGAAACACCTTACGGTGTAATCTTCCTTCGGAACGTTGCTGCTGTTTCAGCATATCGACAACCTGTTTCACGTCTTGCGTCTTGTCCTTATGCACAACCAGCACGGCATCAGGCGTTTCGACTACAATCATATTTTCAACCCCGACACAGGCCACCAAACGGCTTTCCGAAATAGCCAGAGTATTCCGGCATTCATTCAACAGCACATCTCCCTTTGCTACGTTACCCGCATCATCTTTAGGAAGCACTTGCCATAATGAGCTCCATGCACCGATATCAGACCATCCCGCGGTAAGCGGAATGACAACACCGGCAGGCAACTCACTGTTACCGCAAACAATTTTTTCCATCACGGCATAATCGATTGAGTCACTCGGACATCGCTCAAACGCTTGCTTATCGATGCGGAGAAACTCACCGTCCGCTGATCCCTGTTCCCAAGCTGCTTTGCACGCAGCCAAGATATCTGGCCGGCACTTCGCAATAGCGGATAACCATATCGAGGCACGCATCATGAACAAACCGCTATTCCAGAGATAGTTGCCTTCATCCAAATACGCTTGTGCAGTGACTCGATCGGGTTTCTCCACAAAGCGTGCAATGTGGTGGACCGCCGCGCCATCGGGCCCTATCAAATCACCGGATTGAATGTAACCATAACCCGTTTCGGGAGCATC
>JAFEEV010000170.1 GCA_018240935.1 Pseudomonadota bacterium | reverse complement strand
GCTTGTCTTTGAGCTGCAAGCGCTTCTTCTTCAATTCTTCAAAGTATTCATCGGCGGTATTTTCAACGCCTTCCTCGATGCGCAAAATTTCCCGGTTGATATCGTGATATTCCTCGAATAGGCGCGCAAAATGACTATTTTGCGTTTTCAACTCATGAATGCGGTCATAGTATTCGGGAAATTCATGGTGTAAATCATGTTTTTCGATCATGGGCATGCTCCTTATCGCTTGGTTAATCCACTGATGATATTTTGATTGATTCGGAAGGGCGGGCGCTGATGCAGATCAAAACTCAAGCGGGTCCACATCCAGCACCCACCGGGCTTTCTGACCGGGTAATGTCATGAGTTTGGCGTACCAACCGGTCAGAAAGGTTTGCAAGCGTTTGCGTGATGGAGACTGCACCAGCACATGCCCGCGTTCGAGGCCTTTTAACCGCACCATATGCGCCGGAACCGGATCAAATAATTCCACCGTTTCAAACGATTGCGCGAGTTGCTTCGCTTGGCTGAGAAAATCCAGTACAGCCCGGATGTCGTTCGCTTCCGCGCGCAATAGCGCTTGGAAGACATAGGGCGGGAATCCGGCGGTTTTTCTTTCCGCCAGCAGGGTTTGCGCCAACGCATCGTAATCGTGCCGTTGCAGCGCCTGATACAGCGAATGATCGGGAAATTCGGTTTGAATCAGGACGTGTCCGGCCACATTGGCGCGGCCGGCACGGCCGGCGACTTGCATCAATTGCGCAAACAACCGTTCGCTGGCGCGAAAATCGGTGCTGTAGAGCGCATTGTCGGCATTCAGGATGCCGACTAAGGCGAGATTAGGAAAATCATGGCCCTTGGCGAGCAATTGTGTGCCGATCAGAATGTCGACTTGCTGCGTTTGAATGGCGTGCAAAATTTCCGGCCAGGCATGCTTACGGCGAATGCTGTCGCGATCGATGCGCAAAATCCGCGCGGTTGGAAAATGCCCCGCCAAAGTTTCTTCGACACGCTGCGTGCCTTGTCCGAACGGCGTGATATCTTGATTGCCGCACTGCGGGCATGCGCGCGGAAATTGCGCTTGATGGCCGCAATGATGACAGCTCAATTTTTTATCGCGCAAATGAACGACCAAGCGGCTGGAGCAACGCTGACAAGCTGCGCTCCAGCCGCAAGATTTACATAGCAACACCGGTGCGTAACCGCGCCGGTTGAGAAAAATGAGACTCTGATGCTTTTCTTTCAGGCATTGATCCAGCGCTTGAAGCAATGGCTGCGATAAGCCATCCTGAGTTTTGTTGATGCGCGTATCGATGCATCCAATCGAGGGCAGGGCGGCATTTTGCACCGCGCGGCTTAGCAGCCGCAGGTGCCGGTAACGGCCGGTGAGCGCATGGTGATAGCTTTCCAGCGACGGCGTGGCGGAACCCAGCACCACCGGAATGCTTTCTTGCTTGCCGCGAAAAATCGCCAAATCGCGCGCGGAGTAACGTAATCCGTCCTGTTGCTTGAATGAGCCGTCCTGTTCCTCATCGACGATGATTAGCCCCAGGTTCGGTAACGGGGTAAAAACGGCCAGGCGTGTGCCTAATAGGATTTTGGCCTCGGCGCGTTGAGCTTGCAGCCAACCGGCTAAGCGTTCGGTGTCGTTGAGTCCGCTATGCAGACTTACCAGGGGAACGGCGGGAAAGCGGTTGCGGAAAACGGCTTCCAGTTGTGGCGTTAGACTGATTTCGGGAATCAACACTAGTGTTTGTTTGTCTTGCGCCAGTACCGGCTCAATGATTCTGAGATAAACCTCGGTTTTGCCGCTGCCGGTTACACCGTGTAGCAGCCAGGTGTCGAATTGCCGGTTGCTGGATGTAATCGCATCGACGGCGGCCGCTTGCCCGGAAGTCAGTGCGGGGATTTTTACAGAGCCGGTAGTTCGCGCAGCGGAAATGGGGTGCACCGTTATCCATCCGAATTGAATCCACTCCGGAATCAATTGGATCGCACGCGGTGAAATTTGCTTGATTTGCGTGGCGGTTAACTCAGCGCCGCGCTGAAATCCGGTCAGCAAGTTTCGCGCCACGCGGTTGCGCGCCGGAATGCTGGCTGAATCAACGCTTTTTCCTGCCGCCGTCAGGACATAACGATAGTCATGCGGATTTTTTTTCAGCTTGACCGCCTTGTTGTTACGCAACTTTACGGGCAGGCCGTTCATGATCACCATGCCGAGGGGATGATGATAATACTGACTGCAGAAATGAAACAAATCCAGCAATGCGGCCGGTAGCGGTTCTATTTCTCTGAAAATGCAATATGCCGGTTTAAGTTTTTCCGCGGCAATCTGCGTGTGATCGCTAACAGCGACGATGACACCGGTTAATCGTTTTTTTCCGAAAGGCACGCATGCGCGCGCACCGATATCCCGCTCACTGGCATCGTCAGCCTGATAGTCAAACAGCGTATCGAGCGGAACACTGAGCGCGACACGGATGACCGGCATAAACGCTGAAAGAAGGAATCAATCCACGCGATTCACCGGAATTTTGCAAGATCCGGCAAGCCGCATGGAAGTTTATGTATGAAGCCGGTTATTTGGAAACGCGGTAAAGGGTGACGGATTGTTCGCCGGGTTTATCCAATTTGGCCGTGTTGCCGTCAGAGCTAATGGAAAAACCGATACCGCCCTCGACATCGGAAAAGCCGGCGCAACCGTTGGTGTTGTAGGTGTAGCTCGATAAGTTCAATTTATTGCCACCCTTGTCATAAGTGTAGGAAGCGAATTCGACTCCGGGTTTTGCGCATTTTGCTTGCTCTTCGCGTTGCGTGGCACCGGTCGGATCGATCATCATATATTTGCCGTTGGGAAAAAATACCAGGGTTTGTGTTTTGATCGCTTCGCTATCGAAAGCCCAGGCGCCGGTTATGCCATTGGCATCGTTATCGATTTTCGAATAACGCGATTCTTTCACTTCTTTCTCGGCGACTTCGTTCTCATCGCTCAGTTGAATGGGTTTGGCGATATGGAAAAGTTCACCAAATACACTGCTCTGCTCACGCGCTCTTTGCACCGTCACAATATCGGAATTAATCAATTCAAAGCCATCGGTGCGCACCCGGCGGGTAGGGCCAGGGTTGGAGAAACCGGCTTTCAGGTTGGTGTCCACGCTGGGTGTGCTTTCCAGCTTGAAGCCCCGGTTATCAAAGTCGGTTGCTTTGGCGACGCCGTATTCAACGCCGGCCTGAAAGACGGTTTTTCCGCCGCACACCCGGTTTTCGTCGCAGGAGTCGTCCGGTCTTGCATCGCCCTGCAGATACTCTCCGCTGCTGTCGGCGGCTACCCGCAGCACGCTTGCGGTTTGATTGGTATAACTGACCCAGATTTGCGCGCTGAGCAGTGCGACACCTTGCGAGAGGAAGTGATTACGGGCTTCTTCGAGTGTTCTGACTGCACCTTGGATGCCGCTGGAGGACATGATGTCTTTTAATCCGGCGGATTCGGCAAATGATTCCGGATTACTATCCAAATTAATCGTTCCTTTGACAGCGGTGGCGGTTTCACGTGATATGGCAATTCCGTTTGAAAGATCGCTGTCGGAATCCAGCGATTGCAGCAAGACCAGCAGATTGTGCAGTTTATTGTTGTTGTCGCCGGCTAATTCTATCGGCGTCACAATTTGTGAACCCTGGATATTGCCCAGTGTCAAACCGCCCAATTTGAATTCAATTTTGTCACCATGATTGAAATTAAAATTGCCTTTTTCGTCGGTGACGCCTGATTTTCCGGAAGTTGCCGCAAATGCGACGCCGGAAACGGGTGAATCGACTAAAATGCCGGTAGCCGGACCGGTCGGCATGTTTCTTTTAACAGCGCTTACTGCTGATGCCGAGGATGAATTGGAAGAGGTTTCGAGCGCTTTTTCACCGCCGCCGTCGCAGGCGGCTAGACCAACAACAAATACTGTGGATAATATGGGTATCCATGAATTTTTTCCTGACTGCTGTTTAGATTTCATTAAGATGCTCTCTTTTTGATTAATTAGATAATTCAATCTTGTACAATATACTTTATTGTTCACGTAACGTATCAACGGTTGCCGATATTTTACTATCAAGATTGCTATTATAGCCAAGCATTCGATTTTTCGTTCCCGACTTGCTTAAATAGGTTTTAAATTTTTGTCTTTCCGTGTATTTTCGCCGCTATTTTTTCTTTGGGAGATGTAAAGTTTTATATGTCTAACATGGCTGAGATTTCACAACTGGCGGAGATGTCGTCGCAGCTTCCCGTCAACTGGTACTTGGATCCCAAAATTCTTGAAATTGAGAAGCGTATTTTGTTCGATCGCGGGCCCGGCTACGTGGGGCATGAAGTCATGGTGCCCAATGTGGGTGATTACTATGTGCCAGAATGGATGAATAATGCCAAGGTACTGATGCGTAACGAACAAGGCATCGAACTGCTGTCCAATGTTTGCCGTCATCGTCAAGCGCTTTTATTGTCGGGCAGGAACAACACCAAAAGCATCGTATGTCCGATTCACCGCTGGACGTACGCATTGAATGGCCAGCTGCTGGGTGCACCGCATTTCGATCAAAATCCATGTCTGAATCTGAGCAAAACGGCCCTGCAAGACTGGAATGGTTTATTGTTCAGCGGTGAACGCGACGTTGCCCGCGACATGGCCAATTTGGGGGTGTTGCAAGATTTCGATTTCTCC
Organism: Pseudomonadota bacterium; assembly: GCA_018240935.1. GTDB lineage: Bacteria > Pseudomonadota > Gammaproteobacteria > Burkholderiales > Nitrosomonadaceae > Nitrosomonas. Next base: position 3,320 of record JAFEEV010000170.1, on the reverse strand, counting down.
GGCTACCAGTTCGATCGCGTGCAAATCGATCACTACCAATGCAACTGGAAAACGTTCATCGAAGTGTATCTGGAAGATTATCATGTCGATCCGTTTCATCCCGGCTTAAGCCATTTCGTCGATACCGGCAAACTCGACTGGGAATTTGGCGATTGGTATAGCGTTCAAACAGTAGCAATCGACAATGCGCGCTTGCAGAAACCGGGCACTGCGGTGTATGCCAAATGGCATGAACAAGTATTGCAGCAAACCAACGGTGAAATGCCGCCGCATGGCGCGATCTGGTTGCTCTATTATCCCAATATCATGCTGGAATGGTATCCGCACACTCTCATCATCAGTACGATATTGCCGACCGGCGTTGAAAGCTGTATGAATGTGGTGGAATTCTATTATCCGGAGGATATCGCATTATTTGAGCGTGAATTTGTTGAAGCCGAGCAAGCGGCGTATAAAGAAACCGCGCTCGAAGATGATGAAATTTGCCGGCTGATGACCGCGGGACGGCGGGCTTTATACGAACAGGGCTTGAATGAGACCGGACCATACCAAATTCCAATGGAAGAGGGCATGAAGCGCTTTCATCAATTTCTGCAGCGGGAAATCGGTCCGCATATCCGGTAAATTCGTAGCGGTAAATTCTGCTTTTTAGGAAAACTGGCAAGTGCGATCGTTGTGGATGCTGGTGGCTGCCTTCATGTTTGCTTGCATGGGTGTGTTGGTCAAGTTTGGCGCCGCTTATTTTTCCAGTACGGAATTGGTATTTTATCGTTCGTTGTTCGGCGTCTGGATGACGTACCTGATCATTCGCTATTACCGTCTGCCGGTGAGCACGCCGCATTGGCGGGTTCATTGCTGGCGCGGCATCAGCGGTTTGGTCAGCCTGTTGATGTTCTTTTATTGCTTGACGGAATTACCTCTGGCCACTGCGATTTCGTTGAATTATACCTGGCCGCTTTTTGTCGCTCTGTTTTCCACGCTGATTCTCAAAGAGCATATGCATTGGCCGTTAATTTGCGCGATTCTCGTTGGTTTCGCCGGTGTCATTTTGCTGTTGCGGCCTACACTGCCGGAGGATCATTGGATGGCTGGTTTACTGGGGATTGCTTCCGGTTTTTTTGCCGCGATTGCATACATCAATGTTAAACAACTGGGCAATCTCGGTGAATCGGAGTGGCACGTGGTGTTTTACTTTACTTTGATCAGTACGCTCGCTACCGGTTTGTGGCTGCTGTTCACGGCATTTAGTCCAATCACCTGGCATGGTTTGCTGCTGTTGCTCGGTACCGGCATAACGGCGACTTTGGCGCAACTTGCGATGACGCGCGCTTACCACCAAGGCGCCACGCTGGTTGTGACTTCGCTGGGTTATAGCACGGTATTGTTTGCCAGTCTGTGGGGTATTGTGCTGTGGAATGAGCTGTTGCCCCCCGTCGCTTGGTCCGGTATGGGGTTGATCGTTTTGGGCGGGTTGTCGAGCGGTATTTTAGGGATCAAGCGAGTACCCGCTGTTGCGCCGAAGTGATTTTTCAATCGGCTGGGAACGGCAAAATTTGCACCGTGCAGCTTAATTCCCTATGATGGGCTTGTTATCATTCGAGGTGAAACCATGATTACGATACAAAAGAAAGAAAATCTCATTATTGTCGCGATTATCGGCGAATTCACGTTAGCTGATTACAATGAATTTGAGCAGCAAGTGCTTTATCAGTCTCATTTTGGCGGTGCAGCGAATCTTTTGTTCGATTGGCGTGACATGCTGGATTACACCGTCGATGTGGCGTGGGAGGAAATCAAATTCATGCGCGATCATGGCAGCGATTTCAATCGGGTGGCGGTTGTTACCGACGATGAATGGCAAGCGTGGGGGGCATGGGTTTCCAATTTGTTCATCAACGCCAACGTAACGGTATTTCACGACTATGAAGACGCGGAAAAATGGGCCTCGGAAGGCGAGTCGTCCCAGTAATCCGCCGGCTCACAAAAATAATAAAAAACCGGTCGGATTGATTGCGGCGTGGCGTGCCGCATATGATGCGCGATCGGTTTTTTATTACTCCTAAATTTTTAATCAGGCAGAAAAATAAATGGATGATATTGTTTTTGCCCGGGTGCTGCATGTGCTGGGTGTTGTGCTGTGGATCGGCGGGGTGGCGATGGTGACTTTTGTGCTGCTGCCGAATTTGGCGCGCATGCAATCGGCTGTGGAAGCCATGGCGTTTTTTTCCCGTTTCCGCCAGCGCTTTGCTGCGCAAGCGCGCATTTATACATTGCTGGTCGGTTTGAGCGGTTTTTATATGGTGTATGCATTGAACATCTGGCAGCGGTTCATGCAGTGGCAATACTGGTGGATGCATACGATGGTTTTGATTTGGCTGTTGTTCAGTGTGATGCTGTTTGTCATGGAACCGCGCAGCCGCCGGCAACCCACTGCATCGGCGCAAAAAGATGTTTCATCGGAAACTTTTGTTAGGATTCAACATAAGCATCTGTTTCTACTACTGCTTAGCTTGATCACCATCGCCGGCGCAGTTGCAGGCAGCCATGGCTGGTTGATAGCCGGGAGCTGAACGTGAGTTATGCATTGTTGAAGATGATTCACGTCAGTAGCGTGATTTTGAGTTATTCGCTGTTTTTTTTGCGCGGTATTTGGCTGATGCGCGATTCAGCCAGTCTGCGCCAGCGCTGGGTCAAGGTTTTACCGCATGTCATCGATACCGTCCTGCTGACTAGTGCCGTTTTGCTTGCGATTACAATTCAGCAGAACCCGTTGCAGAATGCTTGGTTGACAGCGAAGGTTGGCGGCTTGTTGCTGTATATTGGTCTCGGTATGGTGGCAATGCGCTTTGGTAAAACCCGTCAAGTAAAAATCGCCGCTTGGATTGCCGCGCAGTGCGTATTTGTCTATATCGTGTTGGTCGCGATCACTAAAAGCCCGGTATTAGGGATCGGCTGAGACCTGTCGCATTGCAACATTCGTTATTATTGAACGTCAGCAATGGATTTCTCGTCTTTATGCTTTGAAAAAGCCGGTATCCATCAAGCGCAAGCAATCAGCGACTTGATCAATTTAACGTATCGCGGAGCCACCGGCTGGACAACGGAAGCCGCGATTATTCAAGGCGACCGAACCAACCGGCAGGAAATCGAAACCGCCATGATGAATCCAGGCGGGTATTTTTTTGTCGTTAACCGGCGCTCCGCGCCCGCCGCATGCATTTACATTGCAGCGGAAAAAGATCGGGCATACATCGGTTTCTTCTCAGTTCATCCCACTTCGCAAGAACAAGGATTCGGAAGCTATATGCTCGAACAAGCCG
>JAFEEV010000016.1 GCA_018240935.1 Pseudomonadota bacterium | reverse complement strand
TAATCAAGAAAAACTGATCGATTGCTTATGCCTTGAGTTGCACATGCAATTTCTGCAAATTATACGCTTGCAGTTCGCGTCTGTTGGTAATGCCGACACAGGCTGCGCGCGCTCCCGCTAACGTCGTATAGTAAGTCACTTTTGCCTGAAGCGCGGCATGACGGATCGAATAAGAATCCCTTATCGCGCTGCGCTGGTTTTTTACCGTATTGATAATCAGGCTGATCTCTCCGTTTTTGATCATATCGACAATGTGCGGGCGGCCTTCCGCCACCTTATTAATCACGATGACGTCGATGCCTGCCTCGGTTATGGCGGCGGCGGTGCCGCGCGTGGCGTAAAGGGTAAAGCCGAGTCCGGCCAGGTTGCGTGCGATTTCAACCGCATGCGGCTTGTCGGATTGCCGCACACTAATAAAAATCTTACCCGCTGCGGGCAGACGAACATCGGTTGCCAATTGCGATTTGATAAACGCTTCGGCGAATGTGGCGCCCATTCCCATGACTTCTCCGGTCGACTTCATTTCCGGCCCCAGTATCGTATCCACACCGGGAAGCTTGATGAAAGGGAAAACCGCTTCTTTGACCGAATAATACGCCGGTATGACTTCTTCGGTAATGTTCTGAGCAATCAGACTATTACCTGTCATACAGCGGGCTGCGATTTTAGCCAGCTGCAGGCCGGTTGCCTTGGAAATGAAGGGTACCGTGCGGGATGCCCGGGGATTGACTTCGAGGACGTATACCGTATTGTCCTGGATCGCGAACTGCACGTTCATCAATCCGACGACATGCAGTGCGCGCGCCATTTCGGCGGTTTGCCGCCGCAACTCACCGAGTGTTTCCGGGGATAAATTGAAAGTTGGCAGCGAACACGCTGAGTCGCCGGAATGCACGCCGGCCTGTTCGATGTGTTCCATGATGCCGCCAATCAGCACGGTTTCTCCATCGTATATGGCATCGACATCGACCTCGGTGGCGTTGGTCAGAAAATGATCCAGCAAAACCGGGGAATCGTTGGAGACTTTGACGGCCTCACGCATATACCGTTCCAGATCGGCTTTCTCATGCACGATCTCCATGGCGCGTCCGCCCAAAACATAACTCGGCCGCACCACCAGCGGATAACCGATTTCTTCGGCGGCGATCAAAGCCGCTTCGGGATTACGGGCGGTGCGGTTAGGCGGTTGCTTCAAGCCGAGCTGATGCAGCATTTTCTGGAAGCGTTCGCGATCCTCGGCGCAATCGATCATGTCGGGACTGGTGCCGATAATCGGCACGCCGTTGGCTTCCAGGTCGCGCGCCAGCTTGAGCGGCGTTTGTCCGCCGTACTGCACGATCACGCCAGCGGGTTTTTCCACCGCGACGATTTCGAGCACGTCTTCCAGCGTCAGCGGCTCGAAATACAACCGATCGGATGTATCGTAGTCGGTCGACACCGTTTCCGGGTTGCAGTTCACCATGATGGTTTCGAAACCGTCTTCCCGCAGCGCCAAGGCCGCATGTACGCAGCAGTAGTCGAATTCGATGCCTTGCCCGATGCGGTTAGGGCCGCCGCCCAGCACCATGATTTTCTTTTTGCTGGACGGATTGGATTCGCACTCATCTTCGTACGTCGAATACATATACGCGGTGCTGGTTGCGAACTCGGCCGCGCAGGTGTCGACACGTTTATAGACCGGCCGCAGATTGAGCTGATGCCGGCGCGCACGAACCGCGCTTTGTCCGGCATTAAGCAGCTTGGCCAGACGGCGGTCGGAAAAACCGCTGCGTTTCAGCTTGCGCAGCGCCGGACGATCCAGCGTTTCCAGCGCCACGCCGGCCAGCGCTTGTTCCTGTTTGACCAAGTCCTCGATTTGCGCCAGAAACCAAGGATCGATATGCGTCAATTGATGCACTTCTTCCAGCGACAGCTGGCAGCGGAACGCGTCGGCAATGTACCAGATCCGGTCGGGACCGGGATTGGCCAGTTCGGTATGAATGGTTTCCAGGTTATCGGTTTTTTCGTCCAGGCCGTCAACACCGGTTTCCAGGCCGCGCAAGGCTTTTTGCAACGATTCCTGAAACGTGCGGCCGATCGCCATGACTTCGCCGACCGATTTCATTTGCGTGGTCAGACGATCGTTGGTTTGCGGGAATTTTTCAAAAGCGAAGCGCGGCACCTTGGTAACGACGTAATCGATCGCCGGCTCGAACGATGCCGGCGTGACGCCGCCGGTAATGTCGTTGCCCAGCTCGTTCAGGGTGTAGCCGACGGCGAGTTTGGCGGCAATTTTGGCAATGGGAAACCCGGTTGCTTTCGATGCCAAAGCGGATGAGCGCGATACGCGCGGATTCATCTCGATCACCAGCATGCGGCCGTTGTCCGGATTGATCGCAAACTGCACATTGGAACCGCCGGTTTCCACGCCGATTTCCCGCAACACCGCGATCGACGCGTTGCGCATCAGTTGATATTCTTTGTCCGTCAGCGTTTGCGCCGGTGCAACGGTAATCGAATCGCCGGTGTGCACGCCCATCGCATCGAGATTCTCGATCGAGCACACAATGATGCAATTGTCGTTTTTATCGCGCACCACTTCCATTTCATACTCTTTCCAGCCGATTACCGATTCTTCGATCAGTAATTCCTTGGTGGGCGAGGTTTTCAAGCCGCGCTCGCAAATGTCGAGAAATTCTTCGCGGTTGTAGGCAATGCCGCCGCCGCTGCCGCCCATCGTGAAGGAAGGGCGGATAATGACCGGATAACCCAGCATCGCTTGAACCTGCATGGCTTCTTCCAGGCTGTGCGCCACGGCCGAACGCGCCGAGCCCAGGCCGATACGGGTCATCGCCTGCTTGAATTTTTCCCGGTCTTCCGCCATGTCGATGGCTTCGCGCGAAGCGCCGATGAGTTCGACGCCGTATTTTTCCAGCACACCATGTTTGACCAAATCGAGCGCGCAGTTCAGCGCGGTTTGTCCGCCCATCGTGGGCAGCAACGCTTGCGGCCGTTCGATTTCGATGATTTTTTCGATCATGGTCCAGGTGATCGGCTCGATATAGGTCGCATCGGCCATTTCCGGATCGGTCATGATGGTGGCGGGATTCGAGTTCACCAGAATGATGCGATAACCTTCTTCGCGCAAAGCTTTGCAGGCTTGCACGCCGGAATAGTCGAATTCGCAAGCCTGGCCGATGATGATCGGGCCGGCACCGATGATGAGAATGGATTGAATGTCGGTACGTTTAGGCATACTTTCTAACGGATAAATGGGGCGTAATTATTGGGAGTGCCGGTTTTTATGGCGCTGCATCATGGCGATGAACTTGTCGAACAAATAATCCGCTTCATGCGGCCCGGGGCTGGCTTCCGGATGGCCCTGAAAACAGAAGGCGGGCTTGTCGGTCAGTTCAAATCCTTGCAGGCTGCCGTCGAACAGCGATACATGCGTAACCCGCGCGATCGCGGGCAGTGTGCTGGCATCGACGGCAAAACCGTGGTTCTGGCTGGTGATGATCACCTTGCCGCTGGCCACATCCTGCACCGGATGATTGGCGCCGTGATGGCCGAATTTCATTTTGACGGTACGCGCGCCGCTGGCCAGGCCGAGCAGTTGATGGCCGAGGCAAATGCCGAAAACCGGAATGTTTTTTTGCAGCAACGTTTGTGTGGCGGAGATGGCGTAATCGCACGGTTCCGGATCGCCGGGGCCATTCGAGAGAAATACCCCATCCGGTTGTATTTTTAGAATTTCCTCAGCCGCTGTTTGCGCCGGGAATACCGTGACCTTACAACCGCGCTGCGCCAGTTTGCGCAAAATCGTGCGTTTGATGCCGAAATCAAAAGCGGCGACATGATATTGCGGATTGCCGGGAATACGAAAACCCCCTTCCAATGACCATTCGCCTTCGCTCCAGGTGTACGGTTGACGGCAACTGACTACTTTGGCGAGATCCATGCCGGCCAATCCGGGGAATGCCCGGGCAGTCTTTAATGCCTGTTCTTCATCCACATCACCCGCCATGATGCATCCGGATTGCGCGCCTTTTTCACGCAAAATCCGCGTCAGTTTGCGCGTATCGATTTCGGCAATGGCAACGACGTTCTGCTCTTGGAGGAACTCGGGTAATGTGCGCGTTTTACGGAAATTGCTTGCCATGAGCGGCAGATCGCGGATCACTAAACCGGCCGCGTATACTTTATCGATATTGCCGGATTCATAATCTTCCGGATTGGTGCCGGTGTTACCGATATGCGGGTAAGTCAATGTAATGATTTGGCGGCAATAAGAAGGATCGGTCAATATCTCCTGATAACCGGTCATTGCCGTATTGAATGCTACTTCGCCGGTATTGATACCGGCTACACCAATAGACACGCCACGAAAAATTGTTCCATCGGCAAGTGCGAGGATGGCGTGCGGTCGTTGTGACACAAAAAAACTCCTTGGATACTGACAAGATCTGGGAAAAAGGACCGGAAACCGTCGTTGAAGAAGTTCTGAAAAAGATCGCGAGCGAAGGCCAGGCAAAGCGGAATCGGATGGAAAAGCGCAGTTTACAAAGGGTAAACAAGCATTTTAAATCTGATTTCAACGCGGCATGGCCGAGTGCAGTGGTTTTTCAGAGCTTCCTTAGGATGCCCCGGCTATTGAAGGCGGAATTATACGTGAAAATGGTTTGTTTTTGTATGCGCGCGCTTTTACTCATAGCGAAATTGCCCTATATTCGCGCCTATCGGAGCACCGCACGATTGATCTTGTGCGGTTGCGAAAAATCATAGGGATTCGGGTTTTATCTTTAAAGCGCTTGCAGGGAAAAATTTCCGGGTTGATTTTATAATGCGGATATTGACGGCAGCCAAGAATGAGTAAAATGCGCATGGTCTCGTCTGTTCAATTTCATAAAGATTAAATCATGCATGTCTTCAAATCTAAAGTCGATAACTGGGTTCTGGTTTGTTTATTGCTTTCGATCTCAGCCTGTCTGATGGGCGCATCGGTCGCGCTGATGGTCGGCGGAACGTTCAATTACGTGTTTGCCGCGATCATATTGATTCTGGGCGCCGGTTTCCCGGTCTGGTTGTATGCTTCAACCCGGTACATCGTGACGGACGATGATCTCAAGATTATCAGCGGGCCATTTTCCTGGAACATTTCCATTCAATCGATCGTATCCGTGCAGGAGACGCATAGTGCATCGGCAAGCCCGGCTTTGTCGTTTGACCGCCTGGAAATCATCTACGGGGAAGATAAAGCCATCATTGTCTCGCCGCTTGATAAAACGAGATTCATACAGAAGCTGGGTAAGGAAAAATTGATCGTTGGCCGCAAGAACACCCGGACAAAAGCCGCGGACAAGGATTCCAGAAACAACGCTAAGAAAAACAAAGCCAGCCGGAAAAACTCGCCAACCTGATTGATTTTGAGCGAACAGTGGATATAGATTTTTGCGTTGCTGATCAAATGTATCGTTAAGGGGGAGGGAAGGCATCGCGCCAACCGGCCCGCGCAACCTCATCGTTTTTCTAGGCTTGAAAGACTTGAGCGTGCTACCGCCGATCGACGATTTCAGCGCTAGCAATGCATCGCATCGATTTGCCTCGCTGAAACGCCTGCAAGCCGATTATCCGAAAATC
>JAFEEV010000169.1 GCA_018240935.1 Pseudomonadota bacterium | reverse complement strand
TCCCTGCATACTTTTGCGGCAATCTGATTGCAAATGTTTCACTAGTATTCATGGTGTTACCGGCAAACCCTGAATGAATTTTTATCAGGCATTCATTTTCAAAAATATGTGAGCAAGTTTCCGCAAAAGTAACGACTCGAATTTGAATTCGAGTTTCATTCTGAGCGCCTGCAAAATAATATTCATCAAAAATTCCCAAATTTATATCCTTTTTTTCAATCATTTAAAAATAATTTTTATGCCCCGATCTTGAAATTCCCGATCATAATCCCTATTATTGGCACTCATATCTGATGAGTGCTAATAATTTCTTTTATAACTACATTCAGATTTTTAAAAAGCGCATGGATGAAATGCGAGGCATTTCATAATTTCTGGTTTTATTTAACTTTTATGGGAGAAAATGGTATGAAAATTCGTCCTTTGCATGATCGTGTGGTTGTCAAGCGATTGGAAGATGAGCGTAAAACCGCTTCGGGTATTGTGATTCCGGATAGTGCAGCAGAAAAACCTGATCAAGGTGAAGTTTTGGCCGTCGGTAAAGGCAAGGCTGGCGACGATGGAAAAGTACGCCCATTGGAAGTAAAGGTTGGCGATCGAGTATTGTTTGGAAAATACGCCGGGCAGTCGGTTAAGGTTCAAGGCGAAGAGTTATTGGTAATGCGCGAAGAAGATATTATGGGTGTGATTGAAGGCTAACTCTGTGCGCCGGTTAGATTACTCACTGAAGATAATGTGTTGTTAAGAGATTAGGAGAAAAGTTATGTCAGCAAAAGAAGTGAAATTTGGTGATTCAGCACGTCATAGAATGGTGGCCGGTGTCAATATTCTGGCGGATGCGGTTAAAGTGACGCTGGGTCCGAAAGGCCGCAACGTCGTCTTGGATCGCTCGTATGGCGCGCCGACCATTACCAAGGATGGTGTATCCGTTGCCAAAGAAATCGAATTAAAAGACAAATTCGAGAATATGGGCGCGCAGATGTTGAAAGAAGTGGCCAGCAAAACCTCCGATGTGGCCGGTGACGGTACAACTACTGCGACGGTATTGGCGCAAGCGATCGTCAAGGAAGGTATGAAGTATGTTGCGGCAGGCATGAACCCGATGGATCTGAAGCGCGGCATCGACAAAGCTGTGAGCACAGCCGTTGAAGAGCTGAAAAAACTATCGAAGCCTTGTGCGACGGCCAAAGAAATCGCTCAAGTGGGCAGCATTTCTGCAAACTCCGATACCGAAATCGGTAAGATCATTGCGGATGCGATGGATAAAGTGGGCAAAGAAGGCGTGATTACGGTAGAAGACGGCTCCGGATTGCAAAATGAACTGGAAGTCGTCGAAGGTATGCAGTTTGATCGCGGTTACCTGTCGCCTTATTTTGTCAGCAGCGCGGAAAAACAAATTGCGCTGCTCGATAATCCATTTGTTCTGCTGCACGACAAAAAAATCTCCAACATCCGGGATTTGTTACCGGTATTGGAACAAGTCGCCAAAGCAGGCAAGCCTCTGTTGATTATTGCGGAAGATGTCGATGGCGAAGCGTTGGCTACGCTGGTGGTCAACAATATCCGCGGCATTCTTAAAACCTGCGCGGTGAAAGCGCCCGGATTTGGTGATCGCCGCAAAGCCATGCTGGAAGATATTGCAATCTTGACCGGCGGCACGGTGATTGCGGAAGAAGTCGGCCTGACGCTCGAAAAAGCGACACTGAACGATTTAGGACAAGCCAAACGTATCGAAGTGGGTAAAGAAAATACCACCATCATTGACGGCGCCGGTGATGCCAAAGCAATCGAAGCGCGTGTCAAACAAATCCGCACGCAAATCGAAGAAGCGACCAGCGATTACGACAAGGAAAAACTGCAAGAACGTGTAGCCAAACTGGCGGGCGGTGTTGCCTTGATCAAGGTTGGCGCGGCAACCGAAGTTGAAATGAAAGAGAAAAAAGCGCGTGTGGAAGATGCCTTGCATGCAACGCGCGCGGCTGTTGAGGAAGGGGTAATTCCAGGCGGAGGCGTAGCGTTGTTAAGAACCTCGTCGGTTGTGAAAAACACCAAAGGTGACAACCATGACCAGGATGCCGGTATCAAGATTGTGCTGCGCGCCTTGGAAGAACCTTTACGCCAAATTGTCACGAATTGCGGCGATGAGCCATCGGTAGTTGTCAATAAAGTCACCGAAGGTAAAGGTAACTTCGGCTACAATGCAGCGACCGGAGAATATGGCGATTTGGTTGCAATGGGTGTGCTGGATCCAACCAAGGTAACCCGCTCGGCGTTACAAAACGCTGCATCCGTGGCAGCTTTAATGCTCACCACCGATGCCATGGTAGCTGAGCTGCCGAAGGAAGAAACACCCGCCGGTGGCGGTATGGGCGGTATGGGCGGTATGGGTGGCATGGGCGGCATGGATATGTAAAGCCGGCCATTTCATTGCACGCAGTGTTCTGCAACCAAACAGACTCCAAATTTCTTGGGGTCTGTTTTTTTATGCATGCTGAATGCCGATTAAAGGAATAGAGATATTTATCCGGCGTTATATTTTTATCTGAAAATATATTCTCGTGATAAATTCTAAACTATGAACAAAATAGAAAATTACTCGCCAGCTACGGATCTATTGCATGATCGCGTTATTCTGGTAACCGGCGCGGGACAAGGATTGGGGCGCGCAGCAGCGTTAGCCTATGCAAATCATGGTGCTACCGTAATTCTGCACGGCCGCAAGGTTAAGAAACTGGAAGCTGTTTACGATGAGATTGAAGCGCTCGGCAAAGCGCAAGCGCTCATTTATCCGCTCGATTTTGAGAAAGCCGAAGACAAGGATTTCGCCATACTCGCCCAAGCGATCTCGGAACAGCTGGGGCGGCTTGACGGGATTTTGCATAACGCCGCCCTGCTGACCGGTCTGAGTCCTCTTGAACATCAATCGGTTGCACAGTTCCGGTCGCTACTGCAAGTGAATTTAATCGCGCCTTTTGCGATAACCAAAGCATGCCTGCCCTTATTGAAAGCTTCTCCTGATGCGAGCGTGATCATGACTGCGAGCTCACATGGATTGAATCCCGCTGCGTATTGGGGAGGATTTGCTGTAGCCAGCGCAGGAATTCAAGCGCTGATGAAAATACAAGCTGATGAGTGGGAAATATTGCCCAACTTGCGCATGAATTCTATTGTGCCGGGAATCGTCAATTCGCCTCAACGCGTTATTACCCATCCGGGTGAAATCAAGCAAAAGATGCGGCGCCCTGAGGATTTAATGGCTAATTATCTTTATTTGATGGGACCGGACAGCAAAAATATCCGGGGACAAACCGTATTTTGCTAATCAGCCCGGAATCGAACGATCCGGCTGCGGTTAGAGGAATTAAAAGGTATAATCGTAACAATGAATTGATTAGCGAAAGTGGCGGAATTGGTAGACGCACCAGATTTAGGTTCTGACGCCGAGAGGTGTGGGGGTTCGAGTCCCCCCTTTCGCACCAAATTGTATTTATCGAAAATCTTTTTGTCCGGCAATAGCGTAAAAACCATCGGACGATTTCGTAACATATTGAAAAATAATTTAATAAGTCGGGAACTTGAATGGGATCAAATGTAGAAAACCTCGGTGCACTGGAACGCCGTTTTGATATTACAATTTCTTTGGAGAAATTACAGGGTGAAATTGACAAACGTTTAAATCGGCTGGCGAAAACGGTCAAATTGCATGGTTTCCGTCCTGGAAAAGTCCCGCTAAAAATTGTGACCCAAATGTACGGCGCGCAGGTTCAACAAGATGTATTGAACGATGCGGTGCATAAAGAGTTCAAAGACACTGTGCAGCAACATAATCTTCAAGTAGCGGGTTATCCGCGTTTTGAAGCGAAACCCGCTGATACTGATAGTAACAGTAACGATGCACTTTATACCGTAAGCGCGACGTTTGAGGTGTACCCTGAAATTGTTTTAGGCGATTTGAGTAATCAAAGTATCGAACGGCCTAGTGCGCAAGTCAGTGAGAATGACATCGATAAGACACTTGACATGATATGTAAACAGCGCATGACCTATAAACCGGCCGGCCGCGCAGCCCAAAAAGGTGATCGGGTTAAAATTGATTATCACGGCACAATTAATGGTGATGATTTTGCGGGTGGAAAAGCTGAAGATGTGCATTTGATACTAGGAGATGGAAAATTTCTCAAGGATTTTGAAGCATCACTAATTGGCATGCAAGCGGGCAGCAGTAAATCATTTGATGTTGTTTTTCCGGAAGACTATCATGGTAAAGATATTGCAGGAAAAACCGTTACATTTTCAGCCAAACTGAATCAACTCGAAGAACCGGTATTACCGCAAGTAGATGCGGAATTTGCTAAATCGCTGGGCATTCCTGACGGAGATCTAAAAAAATTACGGGAAGGAATACAACAAGATCTTGAACGCGAAGTTTCCAAGCGGGCAAGATCGAAACTTAAAGAGCAAATCATGCAGCTGCTTTTGAATACGACACAGATCGAAGCGCCCAGTATATTAGTTAATCAAGAAAAAGAACGACTACTGCAAAATGCGAAAAGTGATCTTGAAGCGCGCGGAGTGAATACTAAGGAAATATCGCTGACATCGGATCACTTTAAAGATAAAGCCGAGTATCGCATTAAGTTAGGCTTGATTTTAGCTGAATTGGTAAAAGTGCATGCACTTAAAGCGACACCGGAACAAGTACGCGGCATCATAGAAGAAGCGGCGCAAAGTTACGAAAATCCGGAACAGGTTGTTAAATGGCACTATGCTTCACCAGAACGTTTGCAGGAAGCAGAATCATTGGCATTAGAAGAAAATGTCGTTAATTGGGTGCTCGGAAAAATAAAATTGATCGATAAAACTGTGACTTTCGACGAGCTGATGGGGATATCCTAAAATGAATCAATTGTTTGATAATATGCGTGATCTGGAACCCAAGAACCTGGGATTAATTCCCATGGTGATAGAGACCAGCGGGCGCGGTGAACGTGCTTATGATATTTATTCACGATTATTAAAAGAAAGAGTTGTATTTCTGGTTGGCCCCGTTACTGAAGCAAGTGCAAATTTGGTGGTTGCGCAATTTTTGTTTCTTGAGTCCGAGAATTCAGAAAAAGATATTCATTTTTATATAAACTCACCTGGAGGAATGGTATCCGCCGGTTTGGCCATTTATGACACCATGCAGTATATAAAACCGGATGTAAGCACTTTATGTATCGGCCAAGCGGCCAGCATGGGAGCTCTCCTTTTAACCGCGGGCGCGAAGGGCAAACGATACTGTTTGCCGAATTCACGTGTCATGATCCATCAGCCACTGGGAGGTTTTCAAGGACAGGCCTCGGATATCGAGATACATGCACGTGAAATATTATATCTTAAGGCGCGGCTAAATGAGATTATGGCAAAACATACAGGGCGTCCTGTGTCAGAGGTAGAAAAAGACACCGATCGTGATAATTTTATGAGTGCAACAGAATCTGTAAATTATGGTTTAGTTGATGCAGTATTGGCACAAAGGGAAGAAAGCGCAAATTAAGGGAATACTTGTGCAATATTTATTTAAACACGAGTACCTAAACTCGATTACAGTGGGATAAAGATATGCCAGACAAAGCTAGTAGCGAGAAACTTCTGTATTGTTCTTTTTGCGGCAAGAGTCAGCATGAAGTGAGAAAACTTATTGCGGGCCCTTCGGTTTTTATTTGCGATGAATGCATTGATTTGTGTAACGATATCATTCGCGAAGAAATGCAAGGCGATGAGGCGACCAAGCTAGCCAAATCGAATTTACCTGTGCCTCGTGAGATCTGCCAAATACTCGATCAGTATGTAATCGGGCAGGAATCGGCAAAAAAAATCCTTTCCGTGGCTGTTTACAATCATTATAAGCGGCTGAGAAATGTAACAAAATCAGATGAAACTGATGATATCGAACTTTCGAAAAGTAATATCCTGCTGGTTGGTCCGACGGGTTCAGGTAAAACACTACTGGCACAAACCCTAGCTCGATTACTGGATGTTCCCTTCATTATGGCTGATGCGACAGCCTTGACCGAAGCGGGTTACGTCGGTGAAGATGTAGAAAATATTATCCAGAAATTACTGCAAAAATGTAATTATGACGCCGAGAAAGCGCAACGTGGCATCGTTTACATTGATGAAATCGATAAAATCTCACGTAAATCGGATAATCCTTCCATTACACGGGATGTTTCAGGCGAAGGCGTTCAGCAAGCATTATTAAAATTAATTGAGGGTACCATTGCCATGGTTCCTCCCCAAGGTGGACGAAAGCATCCCAATCAAGAATTTATTCAGGTTGATACGACCAATATTCTGTTTATATGCGGCGGAGCTTTCGATGGTCTTGATAAAGTAATAAGGGCGCGTACCGAGAAAGGCGGAATTGGTTTTGGTGTTGATGTAAAAAGCCACTCCCGGAAGGATGTAAATAAAACTCTACAGCAAGTAGAACCAGAAGATTTAGTAAAATTTGGCTTGATTCCGGAATTTGTTGGGCGGCTGCCGGTTGTGGCGACACTGGAAGAGCTCAATGAGGCAGCGTTAATCCAGATATTGACCGAACCCAAGAATGCACTCGTTAAACAATACTGGAAGATGTTCAACATGGAAGGAGGAGTTGAGCTGGAGTTTCGTGAGGCGGCCCTAAAAGCAATCGCTAAAAGAGCATTAACTCGTAAAACAGGTGCACGCGGATTACGTTCAATTCTGGAAGAGATACTGCTGGACATCATGTACGATCTTCCTTCATTAGAGAATGTAACTAAGGTCGTGATTGACTCTAATTCAACCAATGATGATATCAAACCAATTTTGATTTACTCCGATCAACCTAAAATTGCTAAACGCTCTAAGTAATTGGAAAGATCTAACCGGTCTTGCTATTCGTAAAGAAAATATGCGCATTTAATGTTCCTGTTTGAACGATCTAAAGATGGCGCCTTATGTTAGTGTATGTCTCTTGCCGCCATCTTGCATTTTAGATAAGCGCCTATATTTTTATAATTAGTTATCAATTTTTAGTGGATTAATATGACCTCATTGGTTGAAGATTCTGAACAGTTAGTATTACCGCTTTTACCTTTGCGGGACGTTGTGGTCTTTCCGCATATGGTTATTCCCTTATTCGTCGGCCGCCAAAAATCGATCAAAGCGCTCGAACTGGCCATGGAGTCGAATAAAAACATTCTATTGGTCGCACAGAAGGTCGCATCCAAAGATGATCCTGCCCCTGAAGATCTCTATGATGTATGCAGTATCGCCAGCTTGCTGCAAATGCTGAAATTGCCTGACGGTACCGTCAAGGTTCTCGTGGAAGGTAATCATCGCGCACGAATTCAAGAGTTAATCGATTCTGACACGCATTATTCCGGCAGAGCGACGCAAGTACGATCCAATGCAATGGAGAATCCCGAAGTCGAAGCAATGCGTCGCGCCATACTGAATCAGTTTGATCAATACGTAAAACTCAATAAAAAAATTCCGCCGGAAATCATTACTTCTCTGGGCGGTATCGATGATGCCGGTCGGCTGGCTGATACCATTGCCGCCTATCTTCCATTAAAACTCGAGCAGAAACAAGAAGTTTTAGAAATTTTCGATGTACCAAAACGTCTGGAGCACTTGCTCGGATTATTGGAAACCGAGTTGGATATCCTGCAAGTGGAAAAACGTATTCGCGGTAGAGTCAAACGCCAGATGGAAAAGAGTCAGCGTGACTACTATCTCAATGAACAAGTGAAAGCCATCCAGAAAGAATTGGGCGAAGGCGAAGACGGTGCGGATATCGATGAAATCGAGAAGAAGATCAAATTGGCTCAAATGCCGAAAGAGGTATTGACCAAAGCCGAATCGGAATTAAAAAAATTGCGTTTGATGTCGCCAATGTCGGCAGAAGCTACTGTAGTACGTAACTATATCGATGCGCTCGTAACCTTGCCTTGGAAGAAGAAAAGTAAGATCAATCAGGATCTTAAAGCGGCTGAAGCAAGATTGGAGCAAGATCATTACGGCCTGGAAAAAGTAAAGGAACGGATCGTCGAATATCTCGCAGTTCAGCAACGGGTCAATAAGCTCAAAGCACCGATTCTTTGTTTAGTAGGCCCCCCTGGTGTCGGTAAAACTTCATTAGGGCAATCAATTGCGCATGCGACGAACCGGAAGTTTGTGCGCATGTCGTTAGGCGGGGTGCGCGACGAAGCTGAGATTCGAGGTCACCGCCGGACCTATATCGGATCAATGCCTGGAAAAATATTGCACAACATGAGCAAGGTGGGTGTAAAAAATCCATTATTCTTGCTTGATGAAGTCGACAAGATGGGCATGGATTTTCGCGGAGATCCATCTTCCGCTCTGCTGGAGGTTCTTGATCCGGAGCAAAACAGCACTTTTGTCGATCACTATATCGAAGTTGAGTACGATTTATCGGATGTGATGTTTGTAGCCACGGCAAATACGCTGAATATCCCACCAGCGTTATTGGATCGCATGGAAGTGATTCAGCTTTCCGGGTATACGGAAGACGAGAAGTTGAATATCGCAACACGGTATTTGTTGACCAAACAAATGCAGAATCATGGCCTGAAAGAAAATGAACTGACTGTTTCAGAATCCGCGTTACGGGATATTGCACGTTATTACACGAGAGAAGCCGGTGTGCGTGCAATGGAACGGGAAATTTCAAAAATTTGCCGCAAAGCAGTGAAAGCAATGCTGCTGAAAAAAGATAAAAGTAAAATTACCGTTACTTCTCGCAATCTTGACAAATTCTTAGGCGTAAGACGTTTCACATACGGCGTTGCAGAAGAAAAAAACCAAGTTGGACAAGTTACCGGTTTGGCGTGGACGGAAGTTGGCGGTGAATTACTGACTATTGAAGCTGTGGTATTGCCAGGCAAAGGAAAAACCATTACTACCGGGCAACTCGGTGAAGTGATGCAAGAATCCATCCAAGCAGCACTTTCGGTGGTCCGGAGCCGTTCCCATCTACTAGGAATAGCAGAAGATTTTTACCAAAAGAATGATATTCATATCCATCTTCCGGAAGGTGCGACACCTAAGGATGGGCCGAGTGCGGGGATTGGCATTTGCGTTGCGATGGTGTCGGTTCTCACGAATATTGCTGTCAGAGCGGATGTAGCCATGACTGGCGAAATTACGCTTAGAGGTGAAGTACTTCCAATTGGCGGCCTGAAAGAGAAATTATTGGCAGCGCATCGCGGCGGCATTAAAGCAGTCATTATTCCGGAAAAAAATGTAAAGGATTTGACAGAAATTCCAGCCAACATAAAAAGCCAACTGACAATTTACCCGGTTAAATGGATCGACCAGGTGCTGGATATTGCGCTGGAACATAAACCGGAACTGTTCCCTGCCCCAATCGCACAGCCGGTTCTGCAATCCAGTACCGAAGAAAATTTAATAGAGTCTGTGATTAAGCATTGAGTTATTTTTCTGCTGGTTTGCCTTCTTTTTCAGCGTGAAGGATTTAGGGAAGTTCTGAAAAAGATGGCGAACGGCGGTACAGCCAGATAAGGCAAAATCAGGCGTGAAAGTGCAGATTGCGAGTAGTAACAAGCATTTTCGCTCCTGGTTTCAACGCCGCAAACCAGATGCAGTAATTTCCCAAAACTTCCTTAGCGCTTAAGTTAAACGGAATTCCGCCAGCAAAGGAATGTGATCCGACAAACGCCGCCACGGCTGCCCGTGCAAATGATTGCAATTCACAATATCCAAGCCGCGGTAGTAAATTCGATCCATTGATAACACCGGCAACCAGGAAGGAAAGGTTCGCGCATAGGTACCATGGGTGATTTTGAAAACTTCCCGGACACCCAGACCATGATGCAGAAAATGTTCCGCTCGGCCGCGCCAGTCATTAAAATCCCCGGCAATAATCAGCGGTTCGTTTGCCGGGACATGTGAATTTATCCGCCCCGTCAAAGTTGAGAGTTGACGTTCTCTCTCTTGCCCGAATAATCCCAAATGCACGCAGATAATATGAATCTTTTGGGGGGTCCCCGGGACCTGGATTGTTCCGTGCAAAAGACTCCGGCTAGCCGATTTTAGAAATGAAACATTAATATTTTCCCATTCGATAAAGGGATATTTACTTAGAATCGCATTGCCGTGATGCCCCGATTTGTAAATGGCGTTCTTGCCATAAGCAAAGTGATGCCAAACCTGATCGGCAAGAAATTCAAACTGCCGGTTATTTGGCCAGCCCGTGTAACGACTGTTCGATTTATTGCGTTCACCGAGCACTTCTTGCAAGAAAACGATATCCGCATTGATATACCGCAATAAGTTCTTGATTTCGTGCAGAACGAAACGCTGGTTAGTAGCGCTAAACCCCTTATGAATGTTATAAGTTAGAACTTTAAGTGAAGTATTGGACATACGATTCTTGAAATTTTCTTGCCCGCCAGCAGTCAAAAAAACAATTGAATTTCGTCGAGACTAATTATTGACGCCATTTGCGATGACTGCCGAATTTATACAATTACTGCTGCTCATTATAATCGCAAACGGCGCGCCGGTATTAATGCGGATGATCCTCGGCGATCGTTTAAACGCGCCGGTTGATTTTGGTTTTACATTACCCGACAACAATCCGGTATTCGGTGCTTCTAAAACCTGGCGCGGAATCCTTGCAGCATTGCTGATGACATCCATAGCGGCTTCATTAATGAATTATCCATTTTTCATTGGATTTTTAATCGCCGGTTACGCCGTGGCTGGAGACTTGGCATCCAGCTTCGTCAAGCGCCGCTTCTCGCTGGCGCCGAGCAGCAAAGCCCCGGTATTGGATCAAGTACCCGAATCGCTCTTGCCTGCATCCATGATGATGCGCACTTTCGATCTGGAGTTATCGTCGGTGCTTTGGATATCCTTTATTTTCTTGATTGTTGATCTGGTAATCACCTATGTGCTTTATCACTGGAAGATACTTAAGAAATCTGTCTAGTAAGGGTTACTGAGATGAGATATAAAAAAGATCAAGTCATTAATCTTCCTAATCTGGTTAGCTTAATCCGGATATTGCTGGCGCCGGCTCTGTTTTACTTTGCTTTTACCAAACAGCCTGATTGGTACATCGGAATATTAATTCTTGCAGTGTTTACCGATGTTCTGGATGGTTTCCTGGCTCGATGGTTGAATCAAATAACGGCGATGGGCTCGCGTCTCGACAGCTGGGGGGATTTTATCATCTACTCAACCATGGCGATTTGTGCCTGGATACTATGGCCCGATGTCATACAACGAGAGCAGTTTTATTTTATTATCATTGTCTTGAGTTTTACTTTGCCGGTAATCGCAGGGATCGTTAAATTTCGTACGATCATCAGTTATCACACATGGAGCGTAAAACTCGCAGTGGCTGTAACCATAATAAGCTATATTCTGCTTTTTACCGGAACTCTGACTTGGCCGTTTAGAATAGCGGTTTTATTTTGCCTCTATGCCGCCATCGAAGAAATCGCGATTACGTTATTGATACCGCGTGAAATGGTCGACGTTAGAACAGTCTGGCAAGCCTTACAATACAAAAAAAACTACCGCAAAAGCGCGGCAAATCGTTAGCACTTGCTCAAATCTCGATCTCCCGGGCGGTAATCAAGTATTTGAAATTATCGGGATCGAGTTGATCCAATGCTTTTCCGCCGGTTTCCCCGTTGGGATACATGAAGTACGCAAGTTTGGTTTGGGTATGGGGTAGCACGACATCGTGAGCGCTATTGTAGGCAAGCCAATTCATTTCCCAGCTACCGAACAGTTTCTTGCGGGCAAATATGACCTTAGGATCGTGAATCTGCAGATTACCCGGCGGTTCTTCCAGAACGACCTTGCGCACGTCCGCCGGATCGACTGGCACCCAGCCTATACCTTGAGCAAAAAATTCCGCACGGCAATGCTGTCCCTTGCTGGCGTTGTTACTGCCCAGCCCGAGACTCTTGTAGTCTTGCTGCGACGGTGCAATGCGTATCCCGTAGATATCGCGCGCCGGAATACCGGCCGATCGTGCCAGACCGACAAATAAGGTATTAAGGTCGGCGCATTTACCGCCGAAATAGCGGGTTTCCAGCATGGTTCTAATGTCACCCCGCCCGCATCCCTTGACTTTGGGGTCACGAAACGTATTATCGACGATCCATTCGTAGATTGCGCGCGCCTTTTCGATGTCAGTTGCCGCAAACCGAGTGATGTCCAATGCAGTCTCACGCACGAGACCATCAGTTGGAATGAGCTCCGTCGGTTCCGTATACAGTTTGATTTCACTTTGCGGTAAACGCGGCATGTTTGCATTCGATCCGGAGAAATCCACGGTGCGATCGCGCGTGGCAAAACGGCTGACAACTTCGAGCAGCGGAGCTTTCTCGTTCTCCTGCCATTCCACGTAAAGCATTTCCGCACCGTATTTCGGTTCAATCACGACCTGCAACTTTCCATTGCTGCTCCAGGTATTGCCGAGCGGCATGTGCCAATCGGTCTTGAGCGCATAGGGCAAAGGAATCCAGGCGCGCGAAACCTTCCCGGGATCGGCAATTTCCACTTTCGTGATTAACTCAAAAGTGCGCCAACCTTCCTCACTCAGCACTGCAACTGTCGCGTTGCTTAAGGCCGGCAACCCGGCAATCACTGGAGTCATGAGTGCTGCTTGTAAAAAAGTTCGTCGTTTCATCAGATTTTCCCAATTTAGCGGATTTTTTATGCTTTATAAAAATTTAACTCTTTTTGTTTCCGGAACTGAAGATAATCAATAACCTCTCCTCTTGAGCCTTTAAAACAGGGATTAACCTGGCGGCGCTGAAGTGAGCCGAGATAAAGCGGATCGTAATAATATTTTACAAGTTTCTCGATCCAAATCTTATTCGATTGGATTTCGTTCATGTGCAGAAAATCCAGTCGGGCATTTTCCAGATCCTGCGACACTTCCTGAAATCTTTGCCCGCCCAATTTCTTGTTAATCATCTGCAAAGCGTGCTGATATTTCTCAAATAACCGCAGTGCCTGATCGTGCAAAATTCCCTGATTTCCCGATAATGCAGTCCGTTTCTGCTGCCTTAGGCAGTTTTGTTGCGCTTTACCGATTGCAGTGTTGAGAATGTAGTCCGCAAAAATATTGTTGATCCTGGTTTCAAAAGACTCATCGATCCAGATGATCTCGGAACTTCGCATGCAGGTAAAGAAGCTTGCCGGCAAATACACGCTGCCGATATGGCGGCTTTCATCTTCTACTACGACCGGTTCAAATTGGATTCCGTGCTCCAATTTGAGCAAATTGACGGCCAAGCGGTTTTCAAAATCGATTTGTGCCGGTTGGGAAGCAGGAAGCCCCCCGAAGGCGGAGCCGCGATGCCGGGCAATGGCTTCGATGTCCAGCGCCGGATAAGTATCCGAGATGTCTTGAATCAATCTGGTTTTTCCGCTTCCCGTCGGCCCTGTCACAACCAGCAGTTTGCGGTTGGCGCTAAACCGATCGATCGCATTGATTAAAAAATGACGCGCCATTTTAAAACCACCGGTGATCAAAGGTCTGTCAACACCGGCTTCCTTCAACCACTGCTGTGCGATCTGCGAGCGCTTGCCGCCACGAAAGCAATACAGCACGGCTTGTGGATGCTGATGTATAAAATCCAGCCACTGTTGCAGAAGATTTTGTTTCACAAACCCCGAAATCATTTCATAACCCAGGCGGACAGCAGCCTCGGAGCCTTGATATTTGTAGGTGGTGCCGACGACGGCACGCTCTTCGTCGCCGAGTATGGGAATATTGACCGATCCGGGCAGAGATCCTTGCACAAATTCGACCGGCGCCCGTACATCGATCAACGGGGTGTTCTTAATGAATAATTCTGTTAATTCATCAAGGCCGATGTTCCGGTTACTCAAATGACACCGCTCTATCTTGGCGAGGAAGAACATTTCCCACAATCGCAGCCGATTTGAACCGGGTGTGCAAGGCTTGCAACATGGCCCGGCTGGCTTCGGGCGCCACGCTCAATAACAAACCGCCGCTGGTTTGCGGATCATGAATCAACAGCTTGTGAAGTTCATCCAGACTTGCAATCTCGATGTGCGGTGCGGTGTATTCCGCGTTTGTTCGGTGTGCCTTGGTCAGGTAAGCCTGCTCCAGGCAATGAAAAGTTTTGCCAAAACGGGGCAGTTCGCCGGTTTCGATACGCAGGGTCACTTCGCTGGCGTTAGCCAGTTGCATGGCATGGCCGGAAAAACCGAAGCCGGTGATGTCGGTGGCCGCGTGCACCGCGGCCTGTAAATCCGGTGTCATGCAATCGATAGCGTTATTGATCGCAGCCATGCTGTGCAACGCCTCCATAATGTCATCTTCCCGGAGTTGCTGCCTTTTAATCGCGGCCGTCAGAGTCCCTGTTCCCAGCGCTTTTGTCAGAATCAGGTGATCACCCGGTTTGGCTCCCGCATTGGTCCATACTTGCTGTGGATTGACAAAGCCTGTGACCGATAGACCGAACTTCAGCGTGTCATCATCGATGGAGTGACCACCCACGAAATTGGCTCCGGCTTCGGCAATCTTGTCACTGGCCCCTTGCAGGACATCAACGATGATGTGCTCCGCCATAGCCGCCAAGGGAAATGCCAGAATACCCATGGCAGTTACCGGTTTGCCGCCCATGGCATAAACATCGCTAAGCGCATTGGCGGCGGCAATTTCGCCGAAAAGCTTCGGCGTGTCGACGATCGGCGTGAAGAAATCCAGTGTTTGCACCAGCGCCACTGTTTCATTGATTTTGTAGATCGCAGCATCGTCAAACAGTCTTCCATCCACCAACAGCGCCGGATGCGTAGCCGGGAATCCAACTTGCTGCAAAATACGCCGCAATTCTGTTGCGGCAACCTTGGCGGCGCACCCCCCTTTTTGTACCGTTTGTGTCAGTGCGATTTTTTCTGAATGCATGAATACTATGGAAATAAAAATAAAGGTTGTTTTGCGCGCAGAGCGAGAGTACAGCAACGGAAATAGCGTATCAAATACTCCAAAACAAAGCTATCGGCTAGCTCCAGATAGTCTGCAATGATTGGTATTGGTTTGGTGATTGTGACTATACGGTGACGTGAGGTTTACGGATTGCTTCACACATTTTTATCGTAATTGTTGTGGGATGGCAATTACGGCTCTGACTGCTATTTACCCGACAGAAATAACATCGCGCAGACAAACGAGATCAACAGTCCCAACAATACAAAAGCCAGTAACGCGCCATTATCGGTCATCATGAATATTCCATAAAGAATTAAGGAAGATACCAATGAACCGATCATAAGAATTCCCTTCATAGCACAAATACCCTTTCTCAAAATTAATCAAGGCCCGCAGAATCTCCGGCATGAATGTCCGCTCCGGAAAGATGCAAGCAGTCTTCCAAATCAGCGGCGGTGGAAATACCAGGAAAGATTCAACATGCATCAGGCTGGCCAAAAAAGCTGTTGCGAGTTTACTCCCCCGCTTCCGGTAAAGCGAGCGCGCGGTAATGGACTTCTCATCAAATGCCGCGTGTTTTTCAAGCTTGGGCGGCAACAGAAAATTGCATTTTGTCCCTATCACGGTTGCATAAACATGCGCAGCCGGTATTAGGGAAACGCTGATTAATTCGGCAAACGAGATGAAACACGGGGCGCACGGAACACAGCGGCCGAGGCATATCAACAAGATAGGCGAGGGAGTGAGTATCG
>JAFEEV010000168.1 GCA_018240935.1 Pseudomonadota bacterium | reverse complement strand
CAGATCGGTATCACGGAAGCGCTGTTGTATTTCCAGTACTTTATCGCCGTTGTTGATCAAAGCCTCGACGCAATCGCGATCCAGTTTGGAATTGGACATTTGCCGCAACATGGCAAACGCTTGTTCGTTGCTCCACGGTGCTTTGTATGAACGGCGCGATGTGAGCGCGTCGAATACGTCGGCCACCGCACTGATACGCGCTTCGATCGGAATTTCCTCACCTTTCAGGCCATTCGGATAACCGCTGCCGTCGACCGCTTCGTGGTGGAATTCGGCGATATTGCGCAAGATATTGGTGTGGCCGAATGCGCCCAAGCCGAAATCTTCCAGCACGGAATCGATAATCTCCCGGCCTTTCACCGGGTGCGTCTTCATGACATCGAATTCCGCCGGATCGAGTCTGCTCGGTTTGCGCAGAATATTGTCCGGAATGCCGATTTTTCCGACGTCGTGCATCGGTGAAAAGAGAAAAATATGCTCGATCTGTTCGTCGCTGATGCCATAGCTGGCTGCAAGTTCGCGCGCGATCAGGCGGGCATAGTGCGCGGTGCGGTCGATATGCGAACCGGTTTCGAGATCGCGGTAATGCGTCATGCTGCGCGCTGCGCGCACTGCGGCGAGCAAAGTACGGATAGCGGAAAGCTCGTTGATGACCATCAATGCGATCAAATGGCCGTAGATGTCGATCTGGCGCAGCGCTGGCGCTGCAAACGGATGTTCCTGCTGCGAATTAAAGAATAGGAAACCGATAAAAGCGCCGCTTTGATACAGCGGCATGGTGTAGCTGGATTTATAGCCTTTTGCGGCTATCTTTTTGGTGTGCTCGTGCGTGCCTTTGGCAAAAATATTCAGATCCTGCACCAAACGCGGGCGGCGATGTTCGATGATGGCGCGTAATGAAGGGGCGGCGCTGAGCGGCGCTTCGTAGGTAGTCACCGGATTATCGCTACCTTCCGTACTGTGCGTATAGGTTTTGAGCATCTCGGTTTTTTCATCGTATAACGCAATCGCCAGACGATCGATGAAAGGAAAATCCTGCCGGATGATCTGATGCAGGAAACGCAATTTTTCGGTCAACGGTAAGTTTTCATGCAGTTTTGCCAGGGTATCCTGGTGGGCAAAAAAATCTTCTTCCGATTGCATACAGTTCCTTCCGGCGAATGATGATGAAGGTAACAACCCGGCTATAGCTCGCGATTACAGTGGTATGCCTGCTTGGCAATTAATTCCCGCAGTATTTTAAACGATTTATCGCAAATTCGTGACGTTGGTTTTTTTATTGAATTTGCCGGGCCCGGAAAGCGTGGTTCTTCCGTATTCGATTTTCTGAATGTGATGTGACAAATTGCCACGCGGCAATATGCCACATTCCAAAAAGAAATCTTTCTTCCTACAATTTGTTCAACGCGGTTATTTCAGATCCAACAGATAGCGATGACCGCAGTGTGAACGGCCTATTATTGACTTTAACCGGCAGGAGGATGGCAAGTGTGTTGTAACAGCACGCTGACATAGACCTTATGAAAATACCGAAACGACTGGAACCCTTGATTGAAGAAGGATTGATCGATAGTGTGATTTGCCAGCTCATGAGCGGCAAGGAAGCAATGATTTATATGGTGCGCAGCGGCGAACAGGTTCGCTGCGCGAAAGTTTACAAAGAAAGCAACAAATGCAATTTCCATCAGCGCGCCTGCTATACCGAGGGACGCAGGACCAAAAACAGCCGCCGCTCCCGCGCGATGGAAAGCGGCAGCCATTATGGCCGCAGCGCACGCGAGGAAGCCTGGCAAAGCACCGAAGTGGATATGTTGTGCCGTTTGGGAATGGCTGGCATCCGCGTGCCGAAATTCTATAATTTTTTTGCCGGCGTGCTGTTGATGGAATTGATTACCGACGCGGAAGGCAATGTGGCGCCACGGCTCAATGATATGATCCTGACACCGAAACAAGCGCGCACCTACCATAAAATTTTAATTCAGCAAATTGTGACCATGCTGAGCGCGGGAATCGTGCATGGCGACTTGTCGCCATATAACGTGCTGATCGATAGCCAAGGCCCGGTGATCATTGATCTGCCGCAGGCTGTCCACGCAGCAAGTAATCACCAAGCGCGCCATATGATCAAACGGGATATTGATAATCTGACGGCATTTCTAAGCCGTTTTGCGCCGGAATTAGCGCAATCCGATTATGCCAATGAGATATGGTCCTATTATCAATATGGAAAGCTGCCTCTGGCGCGCCTGACAGGGCAAATCAAACAAACGATCAAACCGGTTAATGTTGCTAATGTCCTGCAAATCATTAATACGGTTATTAAAAAAGAGATTGCCTGGCAGCGGCATAGACAGGCGCGCTGGAATAATTCTCTGCCATAGCGCTATATAGATAGTTACAGCAGTAAAGTTGCAGCAGATGTTCATTGACCTTCATGCGCCTGCTTGTGCTATAATCCCGCACCTGACGCGGGGTGGAGCAGTCTGGCAGCTCGTCGGGCTCATAACCCGAAGGTCGTAGGTTCAAATCCTGCCCCCGCAACCAAATAAAACAAGCACTTAGAGAATAAAATCCTAAGTGCTTTTTTGTTTTCTAAATTCAATGTCACCAATATGTCACCGGCATTAATCAACGTTAAACAATAAAAACCGCCGCTAGAATGGAACAAGGATTAAATAATCATGAAAATTGAACTTGCCGTGAATGGTACGTTAATGAGGGGTTTAGAGCTAAATCACAATCTGCTTGAGCTAGACGCTGTATTTGTGGAAGAAGCGTTAACCGCACCTCTCTATCGGCTTTGGTCTATTAACGATCAACACCCTGCAATGCAACATTGCTCAAGCGGCGGACAAATATCATTGGAAATATGGGATATAGACTCATTCAATATCGGTGAATTGTTAATCCGTGAACCGGCTGGGCTCTCAATTGGGAAAATTCTCTTGGCTGATAATCGCGAAGTATTGGGGGTTCTCGGGGAATCTTATCTGTGCGAAGGAAAGCAGGAAACCACACATTTCGGGGGGGGTGGCGGGAATACAAGGGTTTGCGTTAAACCCCATCAATAAAAAAAGCCCAGGGGTAAGCCTAGGCTGCTTGAGAACAATCGCATACAAGCGATTCTGGCGGGTTAGT
>JAFEEV010000167.1 GCA_018240935.1 Pseudomonadota bacterium | reverse complement strand
GTTACGCAGATGCAAGTGATCCATATAGATTCCAACCGGCAAAAGACAAACCGCAGCCAGAAGCGCCGGCAAAAAAACAAACTGCCCGTTTTGCAGAAAGGAAATAAATCGAACCGCACTCAGTTTCATAAGCTACCGATAAAAAACCGTATCAATCCGTAATTATCGCGACTATCGATTAATGCATGATCTGAAATTTGAGTGTTGCGCTTGATCGCAGAAGCGGTAAGTTCATAAAAAAATAGAATTTATAAGGAGTTAAATAACAGAAGATGATGCACCCTCTACCAACGATCCGTAGCGGCATTTTGATAAGCAACCTTAGATTCTACCGTCAACAAAGCTGAAATCACCGTTGAACACCCGCAATGACGAGGCAATCGGCTCAGCTTGGCGCTGAAAGTGCGGCTTGCGCTGTTTTAATCGCCCACGCGCTGCTTAGTTGCATACACATACCCCGCAATCGCGCCTGCGATCACCCCCAGCGGCGCGGCGATAAAGATTCCGATCAGCGGTCCTTGGTTGGTATCTTTGGCGAATACCATGGGACCTAAGAATCCTAATGTAAAAAATAAACCGCCCAGAATTAACGCGCCGCTGATCACTGCCAGCAGTGTATTGGTCTTTTTCCCGGAAACCAGTTGCCAGGTAAACCAAGCCGCCGGTACAGCGCAGGCGAATGAAAAAGCCGTGCCGAGCCACGCTGAAAAAGCAGTGGTGATCGTCAGTATGGTCTTGATAAAAAATAGTACGGTTAGAAACATCAGCGCGGATACAATTATTTTAAGAATTTGAATCATTGAAAAGTGCTTTCATGAAATGATGTTAATCGGCAAGGCATTGTAAACTATCTCTCCGTCATCCAGCGTCCGGATCATCCATGAGGTTGCGCGTATGAATACTTTTAGCCCGCAGCGGCGCAAATTGCTGCAATACGGTTTCGGCAGTCTGGGGATTTTTGCCGGTAACGCTTTATTGCCGTCCGCCATCCAGGCTGCATCGCTGGTTTCACTGCTGACCACCCAGGCAGATTTACTGCCCGCGGACCGCAACGGTGTGCGCTTACCCGCAGGATTTTCTTCCCGCATCGTCGCCCGTTCCGGGCAGAAACTATTCGATTACCGCTGGCATGCGGCGCCGGATGGCGGCGCTACGTTTGCCACCGGGGATGGCGGCTGGATTTATGTTTCCAACAGCGAGCTGGATAAACGCGCAGGCGGCGCGGGTGCGTTGCGTTTCAATGCCCAAGGCGATATCGCCGATGCGTATCCGGTTCTGAGCGGAACCAACCGCAATTGCGCCGGCGGGCATACGCCGTGGCAGACTTGGCTGTCGTGCGAGGAAACCGACACCGGGCGCGTGTGGGAATGCGATCCATCCGGACGCAAAGCGGCGCAGGTCCGCAGCGCATTGGGTGTATTCCGGCATGAAGCGGTTGCGGTGGATACGCAAAACAAACAGCTTTATCTGACCGAGGATCAACCGGACGGATGTTTATATCGCTACAGCGCACGCAACTTCGATACTAACGGCAATCCCAGCCTGGCTGATGGTATTTTGGAAGTAGCCGAAGTTTTCGGCGGCCGCATTGGCGCAGTGCGCTGGCATCCCCTGCCCGATCCGCTGGCAGCCAATACGCCAACGCGCAAACAAATCTCAGCCAGCACCCGGTTCAACGGCGGCGAAGGTATCTGGTATCACCAAGGAATCGTTTATTTCGCCACCAAAGGCGACAACCGTGTTTGGGCGTACGATGCGCGTGAGCAGCGTCTGAGCATCCTGTACGATGCGGCTTCGTATCTTTCACCGATTTTAACCGGTGTGGACAATATTACCGGCAACGCGGCGGGCGAACTGCTGGTCGCCGAGGACGGCGGCGATATGCAGATCGTGGTTCTGAGCGCGAGCAAAGTTCTGCCGCTGCTGCAACTGACGGGTCATGACCGTTCGGAAATCACCGGCCCGGCATTCAGTCCCGACGGTACGCGGCTGTATTTCAGCTCGCAGCGCGGCCAAACCGGGCGCGCTGAGGACGGCATGACGTTTGAAATCTCCGGACCGTTCTGAAGCCGTTTCCCGGTACTTGATAAATTCCTGCCGCGCACCCATCTAGCCAGAGAAAACCGGCAGGCCGCCGCTAGCGATGAAACTTCACTAATGCGCCGAAAGCGGCAATAATGCACAGAGATTGGCGGCACGACAAACGAAAGGGGATCAAACTTGGAATTCAAGGATTACTACAAAACCTTAGGTGTCTCGCGCGACGCGCCCGCGGAAGAAATCAAGAAGTCGTTCCGCCGCCTGGCACGTAAATATCACCCGGATGTTTCCAAGGAAACGGATGCCGAGCAGAAAATGAAGGAAGTCAACGAAGCGTACACCGTGCTTTCCGATCCGGAAAAGCGCGCCGCTTATGATCAGCTCGGGCAACGCGGATTTCAGGCGGGCAGCGATTTTCAACCGCCCCCCGGGTGGGATAGCGGTTTCGAATTCAGCGGCAGCGGTTTCAGCGGCGCGCAGGCGGCAGATTTCAGCGATTTTTTCGCCGAATTATTCGGTGCCCGGATGGGCGCTGGCGCGCGGCATACCCACCACCGCAGGCGCGGCGAGGATCATCACGCCAAAATCATGCTCGATCTGGAGGACAGCTATCATGGCGCCACGCGCAGCCTGACACTGCGCATGCCGAAACTCGACAATCAGGGGCGCACCGTGTTCGCCGAACACACCTTGAACGTGCGCATCCCTAAGGGCGTGCACGCCGGACAAGTGATCCGGCTGGCCGGTCAGGGCGGCCCGGGACATGCCGGAGAAGCTGCCGGCGATTTGTTTTTGGAAGTGCATTTTAATCCGCACAGCCGCTACCGGATTGAAAACAAGGATGTGTACGCGGCGCTGCCGGTCGCGCCGTGGGAAGCGGCGCTCGGTGCCACCGTGCAAGTACCGGTGCCGGACGGCACGGTCGAAGTACGCGTGCCGGAAAATTCCCAATCCGGCCGTAAGCTGCGCCTCAAAGGCCGCGGCATTCCGGCGGCTGTCCCCGGCGATCTCTATTTGGTGCTGGAAGTAGTGCTACCGGCCGCCGCGACGGAAAAAGCACGTGAATTTTACCAAACGATGGCGCGCGAACTCGCGTTCAATCCGCGCCAGAATCTTGGAGCCTAAACCATGACATTTGAAATCGATGCCGTTTCACTGGAAGACGCCGTATTCAGTCTGGATGAACTGGCGCGCAGCTGCCATGTCAGCCGCGAATGGATCATCGAGCGCGTGCAATGGGGTCTGGTGCTGAACGGCGATTTAACCGGCACAGCCCCTGATGCCTGGCAATTCGACAGCCGTAGTTTCTTGCGCGTCAAAAGAATCGTCATGATCGAACGCGATTTCGAAGGCAACCCGGAACTGGCCGGACTGGTCGCCGATCTGATCGAGGAAGTCGAAACGCTGCGCGCCCGTCTGCACGCAACCGGGCTCCCTAACGGCTGAAAATCACCCTCGCAAAAAACGAACCGCACAGGAAATCCTCTCATGTCCTTACACATTGTTTGCCCGCACTGCCAAGCCACCAACCGCGTACCGGCAGACCGTCTCGGCGCATCGCCCAAGTGCGGCGCTTGCCACCAGCCGTTGTTTGCCGGGCAACCCGTCGAATTAACCGGAAGTCATTTCAACCGCCACCTTACCAACAACGATATTCCGCTGCTGGTGGATTTCTGGGCGCCGTGGTGCGGCCCGTGCCGCATGATGGCTCCAGCTTTTGCCAAAGCGGCCGCTATGCTGGAACCCGGCATGCGGCTGGCCAAGGTCAACACCGAAGAAGAGCAAGGATTGGCCGCACACTATGGTATTCGTAGCATTCCGACTCTGGTGCTATTCAGAGGCGGGCGGGAAATCGCCCGGCAATCGGGTGCAATGAGCGAGCACGACCTGGTACGCTGGGCGCAAGCGCATAACCGGTAATCATGAATACAACCCTTGAAGGAGCACAACCTCATGCCCACTAACGGATTATTTGCCCGTTTCATCGCATATACACTGGCCGCTATCCTGCTGGTGCTATTTCTGCACAGCTTCCTTTATCACTATTTTCCGGGCGTGCTGCAACTGAATCTCTTTTCCGCTCCAAACGGTCAAGAGCACGCCGAACCGCGCGTGGTGCAAGCGCGCGGCAATCTGGCCGAGGATGAGAAAAGCACGATTGAATTGTTTGAAAATTCACGCGACTCGGTGGTGTTCATCACCACCCGGCAACGCGTGATGGATGCCTGGACGCGCAATATCTTTTCCGTCCCGAGCGGCACCGGCTCCGGGTTTATCTGGGATGATCAGGGCCACATCATCACCAATCTGCATGTCGTCAAAGGCGCCAGCGAAGCCACTGTGCGTCTGGCCGACGGGCGCGATTACAAGGCTGCCCTGGTCGGCGCCAGTCCGGCGCACGACATCGCCGTGCTGAAAATCGGCATCGGCTTCCAGCAGCCCGTCCCGGTACCCATCGGCACCAGCCACGACCTCAAAGTCGGGCAGAAAGTGTTCGCCATCGGCAACCCGTTCGGCCTGGACTGGACGCTGACCACCGGCATCGTCTCCGCGCTGGATCGATCGCTGCCGGGCGGCGACGGCCGCACCATCGACAATCTGATTCAGACCGACGCCGCCATCAATCCCGGTAATTCCGGCGGCCCGCTGCTGGATTCCGCCGGTCGCCTGATCGGCATCAACACCGCCATTTACAGCCCGAGCGGCGCCAGCGCCGGGATCGGCTTCGCCGTGCCGGTCGACACCGTCAACCGCGTGGTGCCGCAAATCATCAGCCGCGGCAAATACATTCGTCCGGCGATGGGCATCACAGTCGACAGCAAACTGAACAATCGCCTGACGCAATACTTAAAAGTGAACGGCGTAGTCATTTTGAACATCAGCCCCGGCTCGGCCGCCGATGAAGCCGGACTGCGCGGTGCCACGCTGACCCCGGAAGGCAATATCATTGCCAACGATATTATCGTGGCGCTCGACGGCAAACCCATCGATTCCGTAGACAAATTGCTCAACCGCATCGACAGCTACAAAGTCGGCGATACCATCAAAATCACCGTGTTGCGCAATAATGAAAAAATTGATGTGCCTATTACACTTCAGCCCGGCGAGTAACTGCAAGTCATATTGAATGGCTATTTTGCGGAAATATGTGACAAAAGTCATAGAAACCTAAGGGCACATGTACTATATTTTATAATGCTGTATATTGGTAGCCTTCGGAAAGTACTGAGAAAGGCAGTGAGCGACTGCCAAGTAAGGCGAAATCAGATGAGAAAGCACAGGTTAAAAAAAGTAAATGAGCATTTTGAGTCTGATTTCAACACAGCGTGACCGCGTGCGTAGTTTTGCAAAGCTTCCAGAGAGATATGTAAGCATCGAAGAGAATCTTGGATAATTTCTTCGAGCAAAGCCATTAGAGCACGATAATTTACCCTAGGGAAGCTCTGAAAAAGGTAGCGAGCGACGGTCAGGCAAGGCGAAATCAGATGAAAAAGCGCAG
>JAFEEV010000166.1 GCA_018240935.1 Pseudomonadota bacterium | reverse complement strand
TGGGGGTTACACACAATGGCTTCTAATTACCTTGCCAAAGGCCTGAAGCGCAGCGCACTCACGATTGCGCTGGGTCTTTGCTTCGCCGGCGGCGTGCAGGCGCAGAGCACCAGTGGTGCCATTTCCGGCTCCGCTCCGGCTGGCTCCACCGTCACCATTTCCAACAACAGCGGTTTGAGTCGCACCATCACGGTTGATGCAAGCGGCCGCTTCAACGCTGGCAACCTGCCGGTTGGTGACTACACCGTTACCTCGGGTAGCAACAAGCGCAATGTAACCGTTACATTGGGCGGCAACGCCGCTGTTGCGTTTGGCGGTGGTGATGCCACGACGCTCGGTACCGTGACGGTAACGGCAGCGGGTATGAACACAATTGATGTCAATACGGTATCCACCAGCACCGTGTTGACTGCAAAAGAACTGAGCCGTCTCCCGTTGACGCGCTCGGCAGAGGCCGTTGCTTTGTTGGCCCCGGGCGCCGTGGCCGGAAATAGCGTGTTCTTTGGCAATGTGGTGTCGTTCGGCGGCTCCAGTGTCGCTGAAAATGCTTATTACATCAACGGCATGTTTACTGGCAATCCCATGACCAACGTGGGCGGTTATACCCTGCCCTATGGCTCGATTGAACAGCAAGAAACCTACACCGGTGGTTACAGCGCAAAGTATGGCCGCTCGAATGGCGGTGTGATCAACCAGGTTGGTAAAAGCGGCACCAATGAGTTCCATTTTGGCGCTCAGGTCACTTGGAAGCCAAGGAGCTTGCAAGAGCATGCACCAGATCGCTACATGCCAAACGATACCTTGCCGGCAGGCTATGAGTACACCGACCCAACGAGGGCGGGCAAATTGTTCTCACGCGGCGGCGGCAATGAAAATTGGAGCCTGACCTATAGTGGTTATGTGAGTGGCCCGTTGATCAAGGATCGCCTGTTCGGCTTCTTGTCAGTTGAGCAAGAAAAGAACAATTCGGTGTCGTTCCCGAGCAGCGTTGCGAACCCGCGGGTTCTGCACGATGAGTCCAAGAACCCGAAGCTGTACGCAAAGCTCAATTGGAACATTAACGACAATAACCTGCTTGAAGCGACCTACATGGCGCAGAATTACAAGTATGGTGGTTACTACAATAGCTATGTCTTTGATACGAATGCTGAGGGCTCCGCAAACAGTGCATTCCCGGCAGCGATCAAGGAAAACGATGAATTCACCATCCTCAAGTATACGGGTTATCTGACGGATAACCTGACCTTGAGTGCTTTGTACGGACACTCCCGTTTGAGCTATGGCTTTAATCCCACCCTGACCGGAAGTCCGCTGGTATCCAGTGCATCACTGCAAAACCCCGCCTACTGGCCGGCTGGCACCCCGGCAAGTGGTCTTACCAATAAGCAGGTAGACTATCGCGGTGTTCCTGGTGCGCGTGACTATGGCGACAATTTGCGCGTGGAACTGGAGTGGATTCTTGGTAGCCATACACTCACTGCCGGTATCGACAACCAAGACTTCAAAGCAAAAAATGAAGGTCAAACGCAGATCGCAGATCGTTGGATCTACGCACGCACCTCTGCTGCCAACATGAATAACCCTATCAACTCAGAGTTGGATGTGGGTGCTCCGGGGCAACGCTATTATGTTCGCAAGTTCCGTTACTTCAACGTAACGAATATGTCGCTGGCCCAAAAGGGCTGGTATTTGGAAGACAAGTGGCAGGTAACGGACCGGATGCTGCTGTCGCTGGGTCTTCGTAATGACAAGTTCACCAACAAGCAAGAAACTGGTGCCGCTTATGTGAAGACGGGTAACCAGTGGGCACCGCGCCTTGGTTTCAGTTGGGATGTGTTTGGTGATTCATCCTTCAAGGTTTTCGGTAATGCCGGGCGCTATTATTTGGCACTACCGCAAGCGGTTGCAGTGCGTGGCGCGTCAGCATCGACGTACACCTCAGAATACTTCACCTATAGCGGTATCGCTGCTGATGGTACCCCAACTGGTTTGACGCCGATCCTGAACGTGGCCGGTACTGCACCAGCAGGCCCGGTGTCATCCAACCATGAAAATGGTCGAGTCAAGGATGCCAACAGCTTCACACCCATCGACCTGAAATCGTCCTATCAGGATGAATTCATTCTGGGCTTCCAATCCAAGCTAACCGAGAGTTGGAACTTTGGTGCCAAGCTCACCTATCGCAACCTGAAGGCTGCAATGGATGACGTTTGCAGTCCTGACCTGATGGCGGCCAAGCTGGCCAAGATGGGTATTAACCCGGATACGGTTCAGATTCCTGGTATCGGTAATGTGGATGGCGGTTGCTTCATTGTGAACGTGGGTGCCACCAATACATTCAGTTTCCCCAATGTGACAGGTGGTGGCCGTACTTCCTTCGAGATGACCCCAAGCGATTGGCAATGGGTTGCACCGATGAAGCGTAGCTACAAGGCGCTTGACCTATTTGTCGAACGTCCGTTCGATGGCAAGTGGGAAGCTCGTGTCGACTACACCTTCGCCAAGAGCTACGGCAACATGGAAGGTCCGGCGAACTCGGATACCGGCCAGGGCGCCGCATCCCACGATAATGGTGTTTCTACCAGCCAGAACTGGGACTTCCCGCAATTCATGCTGTACTCGATCGGCTACCTGCCGAACGATCGCCGTCATCAGATCAAGGTGCGCGGCAGCTATGCGTTCAATGATGAGTGGATGATCAGTGGTAACGTGCGTATCATGTCTGGCATGCCGATTACCTGCTGGGGCTACCTGAATGATAAGGGTGGTGATCCGGCAACCAATGAATCGGATCCCTCCGGTTATGATGGGTCGTACTATCACACCTGCTTCGGCAAGCCGTCGGCCCCGGGTAAGGAATATACCCCGTGGACGAAGAAGGTCGATTTGGGGCTGACCTACAAGCCCGCATTCCTTGACCACAAGCTGGAGCTTTCGCTGAACGTCATCAACGTATTCAATGAGCGTAAGGCTACTGCAATCGACGGCACCACCGAAGATAGCATTGCTACCGTGAGCAATACCTACGGTATGCCACTGCGGTTCCAGACCCCGCGTTATGTGATGATTAACGCCTCCTATAACTGGTAAGTCTTCTTAGTTAGTGGTGGTAATGTTCAAGCCGGCCTTCGCAAGAAGGCCGGCTTTTTTATGCTTCGGTGAACGTGGCACATGGAAAAATGGTGTATAAGGAGCATGTTGCCACGGCTTAGAGGTGCCTATGATCGGTCATTTTTTCGCGGGCCTTCTGGCGCTTCATGCAATACCAGCTACACCGGTAGAGCAGCAGCAAGTCCAGGAGATGCCGCAACCAGAGCAGGTGCTTGCCATCCCTGATGGGCTGCGGGCTGAGTTCCAGAAAAAAGTGCTGGAAACTAAGTCGCCAGAACAACGCCTCTATCGACTTGTGGATTTCATGCTGAAGCCAGAGGGTTTGGGTCTGAAATATGCGCCGGATGCAACGAATTCGGTGGCAGAGAGTTATCGGACAAGACAAGTCAACTGTATGGCGTTCACACTGATGGCAGTGGCGTTGGCGCGCGAGGCGGGGCTGGCATCCTACGCACAGCAGATTGATAAGGTGATGGCTTGGGATCTGACGGGCGATGTTGTTACTCAGAGTATTCATGCAAATGCGGTAGTGATTGTGAATGACCGGAAATACATGCTTGATATTGCAGTGGGTAGCCTTGCGCAACCAGTGTTGGACTATAAAATTTCTGATAGCCATCTCCTTGCGCTGTTTTACGGAAATCGTGCGATGCGTTCGCTAGTGGATGGTCGTATTGCAGAAGCAGCCCTTTGGCAAAGGGAGGCACTCAAGCTTGCTCCGAACGACGCAACCTTGTTGAATAACGCAGGTGTAGTCCAACAGCGGCTGCTTGACTCGAAATCAGCTGAAGCGCTGTATCTTAGTGCCGTAGAAATCAATCCAAAACTAAACAGTGCGATGGCAAATTTGGTTGCCTTATATCGCC
>JAFEEV010000165.1 GCA_018240935.1 Pseudomonadota bacterium | reverse complement strand
GGGCGTTTTGAAGCCGAGTATCTTTCTGGGGCGGTTGTACAAGCGCTGCTCGACCCAACGCAGATAATCGTCGGTGAGGGTGCTGAAGTCCATGCTGCGTGGCAAGTATTGGCGCGCCAGGCCGTGACCTGCCCCCACTGAGACGCACGCATCGAAGAGCGACCCGGACGCACGCCTGTACCGCAAGGGCAACACCGCCAGCGAACTGCGCTACATCGGACACACGCTCAGCGACAACCGGCATGGATTGATCGCCAACGCCCGCGTGACGCAGGCCGATGGCCATGCCGAGCGCGAGGCCGCCAAGGCCATGATCGCCGATGCCGTGCAGGCGGCATCGGCAGAGGCGCAGGTCACGCTGGGCGCGGACAAAGGCTATGACGCGGCCGAGTTCGTGGACGCGCTGCAGGAAATGAAGGTTGTCCCGCACGTGGCGCAGAACACCAGCAATCGTCGTTCGGCCGTGCCGGACGCCATTGCGTCGACCGAGGGCTATGCGCTCTCCCAACGCAAGCGCAAGTTGATCGAACAGGGGTTTGGCTGGGCCAAGTTCATCGGCCCGATCCGGCAGGTGATGGTGCGGGGACTGGCGAAGGTGGATCAGGTGTTCCTGCTGGCGATGACCAGCTACAACCTGGTGCGGATGCGAACGCTGGGACAGTTGCGCCTGCAATCCGGGGAAATGGCATGAAGCGGGTGATGAAAGCGGCAAAATCGCCGCAAAATGGCCAAATACCGTCGCAATGGTGCGTCGGAGTGAGTGCCATCCCGGTCGCGTCACCCCGGCCGGGGCGAAGTGTGTTCAAGATGGGCGGTATTTCAGCAGCCTGCTAATGTTATGGCGAAGTTTCCTGCAAAGATGAGCATGACCCAAAGCTGTTCAAGTCAAGTTTTGGTTTGTCGTAAAACTCGCGGGCATAGATCGTTTCCGCCCAGTCGTTAGCACGCCTTATTTCGTTGTCTGGAATGAGCTTCAGTCTTTCAAATTCACTTAAGCTGTCCTCAAGAGATTGGCGTTGCTCAGGGAGTGCTCTCAGTGAGGCAAGTCGCGCAGCGCGTAAAATCAAGGCAGGGTCAAGGCGTGTTGGATTATCTTGCAAGGATGGCTGCGATGATGGGGATGTTGTAAATTGGAGAACTATTTTTTTTGCAACATAAGGATCTGCTCGCTCCAGTGCCAATTTTGTGAATTTATTTGCATGCTGCAAATAGCGAGTTTCCAAATAGCGGGTATATTTTCCGGAAAGCATGGCTTCCGGTGATGGAATCACTGCCCCGGTAACGACAAAGCAGCTCTGGGCATCGGCATCGCCTTTTATTGCGGCATCCAGGACAGATGTCATGAAGGTGCGCGCTACAAGTTCTTGATTCGCTCCGGCGCATAATGCTTTTGTTTTCTCCAGAACTGATAGCGACTGTTTCAATGATTCATCCATGCTGTCAACAGTTTTCAGGGTTTCTTTGGATAGGTCGTTCAGGCGGTCATCACCTTGGATGGCCCTGACTTCGTGTAGTGCGACAAAATAGCGCAGGCAATTGCCAGAGTCTTTGAAAGTTTGACTGATCGATTCAAGATCGCTGGCGCCACCTCGTGCAGCCAAGCGATGTTCCCATTCGCTGGGGTCATGGTTTTGTGCTGGAATGGGCTGTGACTTCTGTTGTTTTATATTTTCTATGGCGTGATTATCGGTGTGTGGTTGGCCTCTCGATGTTTTTAGTGGCGCATGGTGCCATAGGAATAATAAAAATATTGCCAATATGGCTGATCCAGCTGTGTAAAATATCAGGCGAGTGCGCATAGGGTGAGTTCATTGAAGTGTTGGAGTTATTATTTCTTGCATTTATTTCCGTTATCTTTTCTGTACTCTTTCAGTGCGTAGATTCCGTACCAGTCAGCCATTTCTTCGTTGGCATTACTTATCATTAAGTGGGCTGCTTCGTGCCCTGCTGCGAATATCGACATCTCAAGTGCGGACACACTTTCATTGATTGAAATGTCGCCAGTGTAGTGGGTTCCAAATTTCTTAAGTGTTCCTGCTTGGAATGCAGCATTATAGAGCCGCCCATAGGTGTTGCCATAGCCTGAAATTCCGCCCACTGGCTTCCAGCTTGGGCCGGGCGAGTTGTTGTTGTCCGAAAATTTGTATCCGTATTGTGGGTTATTATTAATAAATTCCTTGAATGCCCAAGTGTCTACTCTTTTCATTGTTTTTGCTAGTGGGAGTTTGGAGTCCGGATGCAGGTAATTGCGAAGCATGCATTTGAGATCAGATGAAATGTCTTCGTCAGGACGATTTATATTAGGGCTGTCGGGGGCAGGATTGGGTAGGCCTGCCCCACCAACTCCGCCTCCACTTTCTCCAGCGCCGCCCCCAACCCCACCCCCAACCCCACCACCCCCCGATTCGCCAGGACTTGAGTAGGGGCTGTAGTAGCAGGCACCTGCAGTTACAACCCAGCCTGATCCATCCCAAGTGCTTGTGCTTTCCTCACACCACCACCCGTCGCCTGCATTCTGCAATGCATT
>JAFEEV010000164.1 GCA_018240935.1 Pseudomonadota bacterium | reverse complement strand
CGTAAGCTGGCAGCCGACGTGAAAATGATCGTGGCCATCGTGGTGCCCAGCGCCAAATGGATGATGCGGTCGGCGGGAAAATCTTGCGCAGTGAATAGCGAAATCAGCACGGGCACGATGATGAGGCCGCCGCCGATGCCGAGCAATCCGGCGAAAAATCCCACAAACGCGCCGGTCAACAGATAGATCAGCCACCATTCCATGGTTCAGACCGGATAAAAAGAGTCGAAGCGCATTACAGAATACCCATGATGAATTGCCATTCGGCCGGATCGACCGGCGTGATCGATAAGCGGTTGCCGGTTTGCAACACGCGCATGCGGCGCAGTTCGGGGTATTGCCGCAATTCCTTGATCGCGATCAGCCGGGTTCTGCGTTGCAGGGTGATCTCGACGTTAAACCAGCGCGGATTGTCTTTGGCCGCCTTGGCATCGAAATATTTGCTGGCGGGGTCGAATTGCGTGGCATCCGGGTAAGCCGGTTTGCTGACGGCGGCGATGCCCATGATGCCGGGATCTTTGCAGCACGAATAATAAAAAAACACCTGATCGCCAAGCGCCATTTGATGGCGCATGAAATTGCGCGACTGGTAATTGCGCACACCTTCCCACGCCACCGTTTGGCCGGGTAAGGCGGCGAAATCATCGATGCTGAATTCATAGGGTTCGGACTTCATTAACCAGTAGCGCATTTTTCAAAGGGGATGGCGACTTTTGTGCGGCAGTTGAGCGGGAAAGGGGCAATTATAGTTGATTACTTTCAGCCGGTTCTTGCAGAAATTGCGTTTCCGCGATGAAAATTCTGCACGGCAGCGAATTGCTTCTGTAATATTTCACAGTTTCTTGCTCAATCTAATTATATTTACAATGAATAATCACACACTTTCCGATATTACGGTGGCTACCTGGGTGCAAGGCGGCCCGCTTTCGCTTAATGATCTGACCGGTTCGGTTGTATTGATCGAGGTTTTTCAGGTGAACTGTCCTGGTTGTTTTATTTATTCGCTCCCCAGAGCGGTTGACTTGCATGAACGTTATCACCAGCAGGGGCTTGTCGTGATCGGGTTGGCCACCGCATTCGAGGATTACGATAAAAATACGCTGGAGAACTTGCAGAAGCTGGTGGATAGCGGTGAAGTGATCGGCGAAACCCATAAAGCGCTCAGCCAATATAACCTGCTGCGGGAAGGCAAGCTGCCGTGGAAAATACCGTTTGCCGTGGGGATGGATCGCGTTGTGGCGGAAACCGAGCCGGTTACCGATGAACGTGTGCTGCAGTATGCGCAGAAGTTTCTGCCCGATTTCGGCAACTTCAGCGCCGGGCAGCAGCAAACGGTGCTGCAGCAGGTGCGGCATTACATGGAGCAGAAATCGATGCGCGCGGAAACTTTCGAACGCTTTGCGCTCCAGGGAACGCCGTCCTGTATTTTGTTCGACCGGAAGGGTGAGTTAAAGGATGTTTCGTTCGGCCAGATCGATTATAAACAAGCAATGGTCGAGCATTTTCTGGCGGAAAAATGAGACTCGCAGTCGAACCAGCCCCGGCACATACGTATTACGCTAACGCCTTGCGGATGGTTTCGGCCAGTTCTTCCGCGACAAACTTGGCGATATACGCATCCGCGCCTACCGATTTAACGTGTTTTTCATTG
This sequence comes from Pseudomonadota bacterium, assembly GCA_018240935.1. Taxonomy (GTDB): domain Bacteria; phylum Pseudomonadota; class Gammaproteobacteria; order Burkholderiales; family Nitrosomonadaceae; genus Nitrosomonas. Next base: position 6,219 of record JAFEEV010000164.1, on the reverse strand, counting down.
GTTTCTCCGGTCAATGAGGAATGAATCACCACCGGGATCGATTTGAAGCGCTGATCGTTCTTGATGTTGCGGGTGAGCGTGAAACCGTCCATTTCCGGCATTTCCAGGTCGGTCAGCACTAGCGCGACTTTGTCCTGAATGGTTTTGCCCTCGCTGGCGGCGGCATCCGATATGGATTGGATGCGGTTCCAAGCTTCCAGTCCGGTTTTGGTCATGACGAATGGCACATCCAATGCTTTCAGTTCGCTTTCGATCATGCTGCGGGCAAGCGGCGAATCGTCCGCCGCCAGAATGACTTTTCCGGCCGGGAGTTTGATCGCCGGGCCTATTTTCTCCGGCGTCATGTCGTTATCGGGCAGGGGTAAAACGTCGCGCAGTATTTGTTCAACATCGAGTACTTGCGCCAGGCGGGAATCTTCCGTGTTGCCGTCGATTCTGGCGATGCTGGTGACCAATTTGCCGCCCTTGCCTTCCGCCGCGATCACCTGGTTCCACTCGAGACGCACGATTTCGTTGACTTCCTCGACGGCAAAAGCTTGCGTCGAACGCGCATACTCGGTAACCAATAGAATCGGCAATCCTTTTTTCGGCGTGCAGCCGACCACCTTGGGAAGATTGATGACGGTAATGACTTGGCCGCGGATGTTGGCCACGCCCATCACATTAGCGGGTGCATTGGCGATGGCGGTGATAGTCGGCATGACCAGAATCTCGCGGATTTTGAAAACATTGATGCCGAACAATTCGCGCTGACCATCGCCGGAGGCCTCGCCCAACCTGAACAGCAAAAGCTCGAACTTGTTGCTGGTGGTCAAATTGGTGCGCTCATCAATTTCATGTAATGCTGTGTTCATGTAATATTCCCCGCTATTGATAAGTAAGTTACGTTCGGATCTGCGACTAGCCCAAGAGAAAATCGGGATTAATATCAGAAGTGTAACGTATCGATCCGCACTGGAAAAACTTTAGAAACGTGACAAAATACCCGCTTATCGGCGTTTTAGAGCGGGACAATGGATACTATTTTTTTGCGCCCGGAAGCCAATCTTGGCGAAGCCGCTAATGCGATAAAACCTTGATGATTATCACTGAACTTTGCCGGACAACGATTATCTGAATTAAGGCCGGTTTTCCTTGTTTTTCCTGAATTTGATCAAACTTAGATGGAATGCGCATTGGCGACGATTTCGCCAGAATCGGCTGTTACAACCCCTATATTCAAATCGGTTAATGCCGTTCATAACACGCTATTGCAACCGGCCCTATTAGTCTGGAGAAAAGAATGGATTTATACGCAAGCATTTCTAAAGAATCGAAACAATCCGGATTGACCGGGGAATTCCGGACTGTATTTCTGAATCTTTATTGCGGAATGCGGTTGCTGGTTTTTCGCCGCGATAGCATCGAAAAAATAACCGTTTCTTACGACCAGTTCATTCTGCTGCTGGGAGCTTATGCGCTGACGGCCGTGCTTGTTTCGTACGCAGCCACGCCCGATGCTGTTTTTGATCTGTCGGGACTGGGTTATCTCGGCGTCAAATTATTGATCGCTCTGGTGGTGAGTTTCGTGTTTGCAAAATTGACCGGCAATCCGGGCGATTTGCTGAAGATTTTAGTGATCACGTATTGTGTTCTGCCTTTCTTTTATTTGATTTCTTATGTCCTGTTGACTTATCTGCCGGCAGAATTCCTGGTCAGCGGTTATGTCATTTTTATGGCCTGGGCTTTGGCCGTGTGTTTTTATATCGCACAGCAATTGCTCGCAGGCAATAAACCTAAAGCTATCTTGATCACGCTGCTGTGGTTGAGCGCATCTTATCCGCTGGCCAATTTATCGTTCAGTTTCTGGTACGAAGGTTATGACGATGGCGGTGAGCTGGCTGCGCATGCCGATGATGGCCGCTACGATGTCAATCAGGAGTATGTTTACTATAGCCAGTACCGGCTGTTGAACAATGCGCTGGATCCGATCAAACCGGGCATCGCGGGGATTAACGATTTGTTCTTTGTCGGCTTTGGCGCCGATTCCACGCAAGATGTTTTTATGCGGGAAATCGACCATGTGCAGCGCGTCATGACCGAGCGTCTGGGCGTGTCGGGGCGTTCCGTTGCTTTGGTCAATAACCTGAAAACGCTCGATACCACACCGCTGGCATCTTCCACCAACCTCAGGATTGCGCTGCAGCATATCGGCAGTAAAATGAATCGTGACGAAGATGTGGTATTTCTTTACTTGACCAGCCATGGATCGATGAATCATGAACTGGCCGTGGAAATGTGGCCGCTCGATCTCAATTACATACGCCCGGAAGATATCAGAACATACCTGGATGATGCCGGTATCCGCTGGCGCATTATTCTGATTTCGGCCTGCTATTCCGGCGGTTTTATCAAAGCGCTGCAAAATGAGCACACACTGATTTTTACTGCTGCCGCGCCGGACAAAGCCTCTTTCGGCTGCGCCAACGAAAATGAATATACCTATTTCGGCGAAGCGCTGTTTAAAAACATGGAAGACAAGCCCTATCAGTTCGTCGAACATTTTGTTCAGGCGATGGAGAAAGTCAGGCAACGTGAGCTGCACGAAAATCTGATTCCGTCGGAACCGCAATTATTTATCGGCAAGCTGATGAAGGAAAAATTGAAACTGTTGGACCGGGATATTGCCAAAGCGGCCATTCCCCGGGATCCACTGAATTGAGCGGAAGCCGCCGGGAAATCGTTTGCTTTTACTTATAGCTTATAGCCGCGGTGCAGCGCCACGATGCCCGCCGTCATATTGAAGTACTCGACACGCTCGAAGCCTGCTTGCTCCATCAATTCCTTTAATTCATTCTGGGAAGGGTGCATGCGGATGGATTCGGCCAAATAGCGGTAGCTATCCGCATCATCCGCAAACACTTTTCCCATGGCGGGAAGTAATTTGAAAGAATACGCATCATAGGCCGGCTGCAGCGGTTTCCAGACTTTGGAAAACTCCAGCACAATGACAGTCCCTCCCGGTTTGATGACGCGCAGCATTTCCTTGAGCGCGGCATCCTTGTGCGTCATGTTTCTCAGACCAAACGCCACGCTCACGCAGTTGAAATAGTTATCCGGGAAGGGTAGTTTTTCCGCGTCGCACTGCGCGACGGGGGTTGGCGTGCCTTCGTCGATCATGCGATCGCGCCCGATCGACAGCATGGAATTGTTGATGTCGGTCAGCCAAACCTCACCGGATTTGCCGACTTTCTGTAAAAAAAGCGCGCTCAGATCCCCGGTGCCGCCAGCGATATCCAGAACCTTGCCGCCGCTTTTAACGCCGCTGGCTTCAATGGCAAAACGCTTCCATAGACGGTGCAAGCCCACCGACATCAAGTCGTTCATCAAGTTATAACGTTCCGCTACCGAATGAAACACTTCCGCGACTTTGCCGGCTTTTTCTTCTTCTGCAACGGTGTTAAAGCCAAAATGTGTGGTTTTTGTCATGACAGGGATTGGGTTCTCAGGTTGGTTGGCGATGGCTAAAAAATTTATTTGCAAGAATGGCCGGTACCGCCGGAACGGGGCGCCGGTTCTCTGCTGGCGCCGGCTTCCGCCATGCGTTGCAGATAGCGCTGCCACATTTTATCCTGATTGAGACCGAAGTTATACAGCAGATCCCAGGAATAAAGCCCGGTGTTATGGCCGTCAGTAAAATTAAGCTGTATGGCATAATTACCGACAGGTTCGATTTTGGTGATGTTGACCATTTTCTTGCCGGTTTGCAATACTTCCTGCCCCGGACCATGGCCGCTTACTTCGGCCGATGGCGAATGAACGCGCAGAAACTCGCATGGAAATTGAAAAGCTTTACCGTCGGAGAAAGCGATGTCGAGCATTCTGGATTTTGTGTGCAGCTTAATTTCGGTAGGATAAGGTGTATCTTTGGTTAAACCGGCCATAGTGTATTCAATGTTCACGGACTAAAAATTAATTGACCGCATTGTAGCAAACTGCAGGGAAAAATTGACTGCTCCAGGAGCGTATATGACGGCAACAATACTGATTGTGGAAGATGAAGCGGCCATACAGGAGTTGATTACCTATAATCTGCAGCAAGCCGGCTACGAAACGGTTGGCGCGGATAATGCCGAGAAAGCGATGGCGGTTATCAAAGCGGCATTACCTGATTTGATTTTGCTGGATTGGATGCTGCCCGGAATGAGCGGCATTGAATTCGCGCGCGTTTTGCGGCGCGATGACCGCACCCGGCCGATTCCGATCATCATGCTGACAGCGCGCACGCAGGAATTGGATAAGGTGGCGGGATTGGAAATGGGCGCGGATGATTACATCACCAAGCCTTTTTCGCCGCGCGAATTGATCGCCCGCATTAATGCCGTGCTGCGCAGGCTGGCTCCGGAAGCATCGGACGAAGCGGTTGAAGTTGACGGTTTGCGGCTTGAACCGGTGAATCATCGCGTGATGGCCGGGGACAAGGAAATTGAATTGGGGCCGACGGAATATCGGTTACTGCATTTCATGATGACGCATACCGAACGGGTTTATTCGCGCAGTCAATTGCTCGACCGGGTTTGGGGCGATCATGTGTTTGTCGAAGAGCGCACCGTCGATGTGCATATCCGGCGATTGCGCAAGGCCTTGCAGCCAGCGGGTAAAGATGAATGGATACAGACTGTGCGGGGCGCAGGTTACCGGTTCTCTGTGCTAGCCGCGCCGCCAATCAAAGATTCCGATGCGGCTATTTAAGGAAACGCTGATTAATTCGGCAGACGAGATGAAGCACGAGGCGCACGGGATACAGCATCGAGACCTATCAATACGATAGACGAGGGAGTGAGTACGCGCACCGGAGTGATTCGCTCGTGTAGTCAATTCTTCAATTTTCTTACGTGCAATTACTTTTTTCAGGGTTTATTCAGTGTCTGATATTTGGCAACGATCTTCTAACATACTGTTCATCGTCTTTATTGCTGCGATGGTGTGGGTGATTCTCGGCAGCATGAATGCACTGATCTTTTTTAGCGTGGCGATGCTCTGGATGGTGTTGCATCATACTCGCCATATCGTCGCGCTGGAGCGCTGGTTGCAGCTTTCGGATCATACCCCGGGCAGTATTCCGGCCGGTTCCGGCGCATGGGATGATGTTTTTGCGCATTTGGCGCGTTATGTGCGCCAGCATAGCCAAAGCCGCGAATTATTAAGCTGGGCGCTGGAGCGTATGCGCAGTGTGACATCGGCGATGCCGGACGGAATCGTCATTTTGGACGAGCATGACCGGATCGATTGGTGTAATCCGGTGGCCGAGCAACATTTGGGGATTAATCTGGCATTGGATGCCGGGCAGCAAATCACTTATCTGGTCAGGCAAATACCGTTCGTCGAATATCTGGCGGCGCGCAAATTCAGTAATCCGCTGATTTTGAAACAAACACGTCAGAACGACATGATTGTTTCGTTGCAACTGGTGCCGTACGGTTATAACCAGAAACTGCTGATCAGCCGCGATATTACCCGGTTTGAGAAAATTGAGACGATGCGGCGCGATTTTATCGCCAACGTTTCGCACGAACTGCGCACGCCGTTAACGGTGATTGGCGGATTTCTCGAAACATTGTCGGCCGATGACAACGTGAATACCGGCTTCAATAAACGCGCCCTGGCATTGATGACGGAGCAAACGACCCGCATGCAGCGGCTGGTGGAAGATTTGCTGATTCTGTCGCGCCTGGAAAATGAACAGAATAAAGCAAGCGAAAAGACCGTGAATGTCGTCAGCTTGTTGCACGATGTCCTGCAGGATGCTGAATCGCTCAGCTCGGGCCGCCATCAAATCAAATTAAACATTGCAACGCACGATCAGTTGCTGGGAAGCGAACAAGAGTTGCGCAGCGCATTTGGAAACTTGATCAGCAATGCCATTCGCTATACGCCGGATAAGGGTGAAATTGTGATCAATTGGGAGAAGCGCGGCGGGCAGGGGGTGTTCTTTGTGCAAGATAGCGGTATCGGCATAGAAGCGGAGCATATCCCGCGTCTAACGGAGCGTTTTTACCGGGTTGACAGCAGCCGTTCGCGAGAAACCGGCGGAACCGGATTGGGGCTGGCGATCGTCAAGCATGTGCTGAACCGGCACGAAGCGCGCCTCGAAATTGCCAGCGAAGTGGGAAAAGGCAGCCGGTTCACCATCTGGTTTCCTGCCAAGCGGCTGCTGGCAGCGGATGAGTAATCGCATTG
>JAFEEV010000163.1 GCA_018240935.1 Pseudomonadota bacterium | reverse complement strand
AGTTCGTCATATCGCGTCGCAGTATTAAACCGGTCGCAATCCGTCCAGTCGTTATCGCCGGGGGTGTAGACCGTTTTATGCGGATTGAGGCGCGCAATCTGGCGGTAATGGTCTTGAAAAAGATCGTCGCCGCACGCTAACCGGCCTCTTTTGAAATCGCCCAGATGGATCAGTACCGGCGGATTCAAGGCGTGAATGGCTTGGGCGATTGCACCATTGGGTTGTTCCAGCAACGCATATTCGGCATCGTTGTATGGCATGTCGCCCAGTACCGCAAACCGCACGGTTTTTTCAGCAGCGGAAGATGCCGTGCCGTCCGCCGGTGCGGGTGCGGCAAAAATCAGCAGGAACAGAAAAAAACATGCCTTCATCGCCATGCCGCGGATCATGCCGTCATGTGGCTCTGAAAAACCAAACCGGCGTGCTCGCGCAGTTTATGGAAATGAATGGCGGGCCAGTTTTCTTGCGCGACACTGAGCTCCGCGCCGAAAGAAGCCAGAAAAGTCGGCGCGTCGACAGCGTCGTAGGCGATGCGGTGCGCATTGGCTTCGATAAAACGTTGCAATTCGCGCGGATCATCGCTGGTGATCCAGCGCGCCAATTGGTATTTGGCGGATGTGATCCGAGCCGCGACACCGTATTCATGTTGCAGGCGATGCGCGACCACTTCAAATTGCAGCGTGCCGACGGCGCCGAGCAACAGCATATTGCCCAGGTGCGGACGGAATACCTGAATCGCGCCTTCCTCGCCGAGTTGTGCCAATCCCAGTTTCAGTTGCTTGCTGCGCAATGGGTCGGCGATTTCCACGGTGCGGAAAATTTCCGGTGCGAAAAAAGGCAACCCGGTGAATTGCAGCACTTCGCCTTCGGTCAGGGTGTCGCCCAGTTGCAGCGTGCCGTGATTCGGGATGCCGATGATGTCGCCGGGGTAGGCTTCTTCCAAAATGTCGCGGCGTTGCGATAAAAACGACACCACCGTGCTGGTGCGGATGTCCTTGCCGTTGCGCGCGACTTTCAGATTCATGCCGCGTTTGAATTGCCCCGAACACACGCGCACGAAGGCAATGCGGTCGCGATGCGCCAGATTCATGTTGGCTTGGATTTTGAAGACCATGCCGGAAAATTTCTTTTCATCCGGCAACACTTCGCGCTGAATGGCGTTGCGCGATTCGGGTGGCGGCGCCAGATCGACCAATGCGTCGAGAATCTCGCGCACACCAAAGTTATTGATCGCCGAGCCGAAGAAAACCGGAGTTTGCTTACCGTCCAGAAACGCTTGATGATCGAATGCCGGCGATGCGCCTCTGATCAAATCGATTTCCTGCAACGCAGTGGTCAGTTCCGCGCCGAAGCGCTGCTGCAATTGCGCATCGTCGAAACGCGCAATCACTTCGCTGTCAGTGTCGACGCGATCCGACCCCGGCTGGAATACACGCATGCCATTGTTTTGCAGGTCGCATACGCCGTGGAAACTTTTTCCCATACCGACCGGCCAGGTGAATGGAATGGTCGACATGCCGAGCGTGCGTTCGATTTCATCGATCAAATCGAGCGGTTCGCGCACTTCACGGTCCATTTTGTTGACGAAAGTGACGATCGGCGTGTTACGCGCGCGGCATACTTCCAGCAGGCGCAGCGTTTGCGCTTCGACCCCGTTGGCGGCATCGATGACCATCAACGCCGCATCGACGGCAGTCAGCACGCGGTAGGTGTCTTCCGAAAAATCCTGGTGACCGGGGGTATCGAGCAAATTGATCACGCAATCGCGGTATTCCATTTGCATGACCGAACTGGCAACCGAAATGCCGCGCTGTTTCTCGATCTCCATCCAATCGGACGTGGCATGGCGGCTGGCTTTGCGTGCCTTGACGCTGCCCGCGATGTGAATCGCGCCGGCGTACATCAACAGTTTCTCGGTCAGCGTTGTTTTACCCGCGTCGGGGTGGGAAATAATGGCGAAAGTGCGTCGCCGCGCCACTTCTTGGTTAATGCTCATAATCGGTATGACTGTGTTCCTGTGAATAAAGATAACAATGGGCAGTGTGTGTCGCGCTGAACGGACTGACCGGCGGATAGGATGCGCGGCAAACCGGCATGGCATGCGCGCAGCGCGGATGGAAATGACAGCCTGCGGGCGGCGCCGCCGGTGACGGCAAATCGCCTGTCAGCGGAATGATAGCTGGCCCGGAATCCGCTTCGATGCGCGGCACTGAAGACAATAGCGCCTGCGTGTACGGGTGTTTGGGGTTGTTCATCACTTCATCGATGTGTCCTTGTTCAACGATACGCCCCAGATACATTACCGCCACTTCATCCGCCAAGTATTCAACAACCGCGATATTGTGGGTAATAAACAAAAATGCAAGTCCTAAATTAGTCTGCAACGATTTGAGCAGATTTAAAATCTGCGCCTGCACCGATACGTCCAGCGCGCTGGTCGGTTCATCGCAAATCAGCAATTCGGGGTTGACCGCCAAGGCGCGGGCAATCGCGATGCGCTGCCGCTGCCCGCCGGAGAATTCATGCGGAAAGCGCCATTTTACTTCAGTTGGCAGACCGACACGCTGCAATAATGCATCGATTTCCTGGTCGCGGGCGCCGGCGGATGTTGCCGTGCTGACGCCATGACGGTGGGTGTTGCCGGTATTCAATGCATTCATGCCTTCTTGCAGAATTTCGCTGATGCGCATGCGCGGATTCAACGAGGAATAGGGGTCCTGGAAAATAATTTGAAACTGTGAACGTAACGGTTGCAATTGGTTCCGCTTTAATCCGATCAGCTCTTGATCCTTAAAACGCACGCTGCCGTGCGTCGGTTGAATCAGCTGCAAAATGCTTTTGCCGATGGTGGTCTTGCCGCAGCCGGATTCGCCCACCAGCGCCAATGTTTTGCCTGCGAATATCTTCAACGACACGCCATCGACCGCTTTGACATGACCGGCGACACGCTGGAACAAACCCTTGCGAATCGGGAAATGCACTTTCAGGCCGGTCACCTGCAACAGCGGGCTATCCGTTATCGCCGGAACAGGTTGCGCAACGTGGGTAATTTCCTGCGATGCGGCGCTGGTAGCGGCGGGTGTTGGGTTTTCATGATCGCTGATTAAATGGCAGCGCACCTGATGGCGGCCGGAAACTGTCCGCCATTGCGGAACGGTATGGCGGCACTGTGCCAACGCCTGATTGCAGCGCTCGACAAAACGGCAACCGGTGAATTGTTGCGTCAGTGACGGCACATTGCCTTGAATGACGGTCAGCGCTTGGTTGCGTTTTTGTTTTCCCGGCAACGCGGCGAACAATTGCTGCGAATACGGGTGCTGCGGACCTTGAAAGAATTGATCCCGCGGCGCCAGTTCGACGATTTCTCCTGCGTACATGACCGCGACCTGCTGCGCCATTTCGGCCACCACGCCCAGGTCGTGCGTGATCAACAGGATCGCCATGCCTTTCTGCTGCTGGATGCGCCGCATCAGATCGAGTACTTGCGCTTGGATGGTAACGTCCAGCGCGGTGGTCGGCTCATCGGCGATGAGCAATTCCGGTTCGGCGGCGAGCGCCATGGCGATCATGACGCGTTGTTTCATGCCGCCGGAAAACTGAAACGGGTATTCGTGCATGCGGCGCGGCGCATCCGGTATGCCGACTTGCTCCAGCAGCGCCTGAATGCGCGTTTGTGCGGCTTCGCGCGGCAAATTCAGGTGCTGCTTCAGCACTTCTTCGATTTGTTGCGCGATGGTCATAACCGGATTAAGACTCAGCATCGGTTCCTGAAAAATCATGCCGATGCGCTTACCGCGGATTTTGCGCATATCGCTTTCGGATAATCGCAGCAAGTCCGCGCCGCCGAGCCGGATTCGACCGGCAACGATTTCACCGGCATCCGGCAGCAAGCGCATGATCGACAGCGCTGTCATCGACTTGCCGCAGCCGGATTCGCCCAGTAATGCAAATGTTTCCCCGGGCGAGATTGCCAGCGACAAGCCATCGACGGCGCGCACCGGGGTGGCGCCGGTGTGCAGCACGGTTGCGAGATTTTCTATTTCCAGCAGTGCTTTCATGAATGAGGAGAGGATTTTGCCGGCGCAGCCGCTTCAGCCGCATTGCCTGGCGCATCGTGCGTTTTTTTGCCGGAACGCGGAAAAACGGTTTGCTGGCGTAATGTCCGGGTGCGCGGATCCAGAGCGTTTTGCACCGCATCGGCAAACAGATTGGCGCTCAACACCAGTGTGAACATAAAGCTGAATGCTGCCAGCAAAGCCCACCAAACCATCGGTTCACGCGCCATTTCCAGCCGCGCCGCGTTGATCATGGTGCCGAAGCTGATCATCGAGGGATCGACGCCGACACCGACATACGACAACACCGCTTCGGCCAGAACCAAGCCGCTGAAATCCATCACTGTGGCGATCAGCACGATATGCATCACGTTCGGCAGAATATGACGGCTGATGATGCGCCAATGGGAAACGCCGAACGCATGCGCCGCCTGGATATATTCCAGTTCGCGCAGTTTCATCGTTTCCCCGCGCAGCAGGCGGCATAAGCTGGTCCAGCTGGTGATGCCGAGAATCATGCAGAGAAACAGCAAGCGTAAATCCGCGCGCGACGCCACGGTGTCGAACAGATCCGGATGCGTTTCGATGTATACCTGCATCATCAAGACCGCAGCGGCGATCAACAGAACGCCGGGAATGGAATTCAGCGTGGTGTAGATATACTGAATGACATCGTCGGCCCAGCCGCGGAAATAACCGGCCATGATGCCCAGCAGCAATGCGAACGGCAGCATGATCAACGTGGTCAGCGTGCCGATCACCAGCGCCACTCGTATGCTTTTCAACGATTGATACAGAATATCCTGGCCGACTTTGTCGGTGCCTAGTACATGATAGTATCCCGCCAGTGAAAAAATAGCGCCGCTGATCAGCAGCAGAATGAGCAGTGTGAACAGGATGGCGTGCCAGGGTATTGCGGTGTTGCGGCGCCAAACGGCCGTCAGGCATTGCATAAAATTCTGTTGCTTACGGCGGGATAACAGCATGACTAAACAAACGGACAATGCACACCAGATGGAAAAGCCGTAAAGCAAACCCGTGATCGCGCGTGCCGCGATGTCCGCCATGCGGTCATTGTCCGGATCCTGCAAATGCGCGCCGCCAAACTCAAGCCGGGCAAAGGTTCGTATTTGACTGCCATCCGGCT
>JAFEEV010000162.1 GCA_018240935.1 Pseudomonadota bacterium | reverse complement strand
GAGCTCAACAAGCTGCTCAATCGCATTGAAGTCATCGAAAAACAGATTATCGCGATGCAGTCTTTGCTCTCTGCAAGCGTCGCGCCGGCCAACAAGCCGCTTGCCGGAATCACTCCCAGTGACCAACCGGCAGAAACCACGCAGCAGCCGCAGCCTGTGTCCTCCCCGTCCGCCGCGCAGGCAGTAACGCCGCCGCAATCCAATCCGCCGCAACCGGCCAATCCGGCTCTGCCAGTTGAAACCGGTGCCGCACCGGCGGAGTCCGCCTTATTCCCGGATAACGTGTTACTGCTTGGAATTCTGCTGATACTTTTGATCGTCATAATGATCGTGCGCAGCTATCGCAAAATCAAGGACAAGCTTGCACAATCGCGCGATGCGCCGCTGCTGCCGGATGCTGCCGAGCGGCATCAATATGAAGCGCTGCTGCTGCGCCGCACTGAGCAAAAAACCGGATCCGCGGAAAATCCGCCGGAACCGTCCGGCCAAGTTGTAGCCGAGGCGCGCGCGCTGATCGATCAGGACAATGCGGAAGCCACCGTTCAACTGCTGCAAAAGCACCTCGCTCAAAATAAGCAGGACATCCCCGGCTGGCTCCTGCTATTCGAGCTGCTGTACAAAGCCAGCAACAAAAGAGATTTCAAGAAAAATGCCCGCCGCTTCAAACGGCTCGGCGAATTCCCCGATATCTGGCAGCAAATCCAGAAATTAGGCAATCAACTCGAACCGGATGAATCGCTCTACTTCGATGAGCAAAAGCGCAAGGAAAAGTTTTTTTCCGATGCAGCGGATTCGGATAAATAAGCGCCGACTTTGTTTTTACCGCGCCAGCGCTCCTGAATTGAAAATATCAGCTTACTTCAGCGAAAGACTTTCCAACGCCTTCTGATGATTCCACTTACCGTGGAATAACAACCCTTTCTTGCCGGGCGTACGGTCGCTGGTCCAGGTGATGTAGTTACCGTCCGGCGTGAAGACCGGCAAACCGTCGAAACCGTCTTTGTCGGTCACACGCACCGGTTCTTTTTGCCCGTCGACATCGACGATGTACAGTTCAAAATTACGATGGCCGTGCACGTTGGTGGCGAAAATGATGTATTTGCCGGAAGGATGGTAGAAAGGCGCCCATGACATCACATTCAGGCGAGTGATTTGTTTTTGATCGCTGCCGTCGATATTCATCGTGAAAATTTCCGCTTCCCGGCCGTTTTCCGAGAATCTGCGCCAAACAATGCGCTTGCCGTCGGGACTGAAAAACGGACCACCGTCGTAGCTTTTCGTTTGCGTCAGGCGTTTAACGTTGGAACCGTCCGCGTCCATGATGTAAATATCGATCATCGACGCCGGGTTGGCTTTGAACAAAGCCGCTTCCTCCTCGGATAATTCGCCGCTATAGGCACGCCGGTTGGAAGCAAACGCGATCAACTTGCCGTCCGGTGACCACGATGCTTCGGCATCGTAACCCAAGGTGTTGGTCAGGTTCCTGATATGGCCGCCGCTGAAATCGGTTTCATAAATATCGTAGTATTCATCGTAATCCCATGCGTACGATTTCTGTTCACCCGCTTTGCGGCGCTCGATCTCGGCCGCCATTTTGGCTTTGGCTTCCTTGTCGTCATGCGTCGAGGAAAACAGCACTTTCTCCAGCGACGGATGCACCCACGCGCACGTCGTCTTGCCGGCGCCCGGCGACACTTGGGTGACCGCACCGGATTCGATATTCTTCAAAAAAATCTGGTAGAACGGATTGTCATCCGCCACCTCCGCCTGATAGATCATCCACTTCGAATCGGCGCGGTAATACGCCTCACCGGCGCGTTTCTCCTGGACGGAGAGTTGCTGTTCATCAGTAATGAAATCAGTGGCATGGACGTTCAATGCCGCTAAAAAAATTAAACCCGGGAAAAGCCTGCTGCCGGATCGCACAAACTTTCGCATAGTTAAAGATGTTTTCATGGGTAATCAAAATTCCGCTAAAAATAAATGGAATGAAAAATTATAACCGCAGATGGAATACCCTGTATCCGCAATCTTCCGTTCCAGCTAAGTTCAACACAGCATGATCGAGCGCAGTAGTTTTTCAGAGCTTCCCTAATGGCTGCGCAGCGGCTTTAGCAGCAGGGATAGACTGAACAACAGCGCGCTGAACAGGACTATGGTTGCGCCCGACGCGACATTGAAGATATAGCTTAAATACAGACCGGCGACACCGGTGATGGCGCCGATGAGTGCTGAATAAAGCACCATTTTACTAAAACTGTCCGTCAGCATCCGCGCTGTCATCGCGGGCGCGATCAGCGTCGCGGCGACCATGGTGACGCCCGTCACGTTAAGGGAAACGATAATCACCAGCGTGAGCAATAGCGAAAGCAGCAATTGCGCCAAACCGGTATTAATGCCGAAGATGCGCGCGGCCTCCTGATCGAAGGTGGAAAAAAGCAACATCCGGTAGGTGAAAAACATCGTGACCACTGTGATGCATGTGACAAGCGCGATGATCATTAAATCCTGTTCGGTAATGCCAAGAATATTGCCGAACAAGGCGGCTTCGAAGTTTTGCTTAAAATTTCGAAGTTTGCTGATGATCGCCACACCCAGCGCAAAAATGGCGGTTGTCACAATGCCGATCGCGGCATCCGGTTTGATCTTGCTGTTTTGCGTGATTTTATTGATGGTGAGCGCGGCGAATACGCCCAATGCGCAAGCGCCGGCATAGAAATCCAGATTCAGGGTAAACCCGATAACCGCGCCGCCGATCACTGCGTGCGACAATCCATGACCGATATAACTCATGCCGCGCAGCACCACATAAACACCGATCAAGCCGCCCAATGCGCCGACCATGAGCGCGGCCAGCAAGCCGCGGCGGAAAAAATCATAGCCGAACGGTTCGAGAATGTACTCTACCATTTGCTGTCATCGGCGAAGTTGAGCGGCGTGCTGTTGGCGATCAACAGATGCCCCTGATGCTTGACGATGACAATGTCGCCGCCGTATGTCCGCGTCAAAATCTCGTTGGTGAAAATCTCATGGGGGCGTCCTTGCGCGACCACGCCGCGATTGAAACAAATCACCCACGGCAAATGCGACGCCACGGCGTTCAGATCGTGCGTTGTCAATACAATGGTAATGCCTTCGCCATTGATGTCGTTCAGCAAGTGCAATATTTCGTGCTGCGTTCTGATATCGACCCCCGAGGTAGGTTCGTCGAGTATCAGAAGCTTAGGATTGTTGATCAGCGCGCGCGCCAGAAATGCGCGTTGGCGCTGACCGCCCGATAAATTTCCGACAGGATGCCGCAAGCAATCCAGAATGCCCAGCCGGTGCGCAATCGCCTGAATTCTGCCGCGCTCCTTTTTACTCAGCCAAGGCCAGATGCGGCCGTTGGTATAAAGCCCCATGGTGATGACTTCTTCAACGGTCACCGGAAAGTGCCCGTCGGTGCCGCCGAGCTGCGGCACATAACCGACCGCGTTCGGTGCTAACCGGCCGGCCGCCGCATCGTGCAACCGGATACTGCCGGCAATCACCGGGTGCACGCCGAGCATCACTTTAAGCAGCGTGGTTTTGCCGCAGGCGGTGGGTCCT
>JAFEEV010000161.1 GCA_018240935.1 Pseudomonadota bacterium | reverse complement strand
TAAAAAGCGGCGATCGCGTTGAAATCGTCACCGCTCCCTACGCCAAGCCCAATCCGGCCTGGCTCAGTTATGTCGCAACCGGCCGGGCGCGCTCGCACATCCGTCATTTCCTCAAAACCATTCAATACGACGAATCTGTCAAATTGGGTGAGCGCATGCTAAATCAAGCGCTGTTATCTTTTAATATGAATCCGGATACGATCACCGAGGCGCAGTGGGAAAAATTGGTGCGTGACAGCGGCGTCAAATCCAAAGAAGAATTGCTTGCTGAAATGGCGCTCGGCAAACAACTCCCTGCGGTGGTGGCAAAACGGCTGGCCTCCCCTGCCGAATCCATCTCGCCTGAACAGAAAGCCGGTCCGATCACCATATTAGGAACCGAGGGCATCATCGTGCAATTCGCCAAATGCTGCCGGCCCATCCCTGGTGACGCCATTATCGGCGTGATCAAAAAAGATTCCGGATTGACCATCCACACACACGATTGCGGCAATGTCACCAGCAACCAAAAAAATCCGGAAAATTATCTGGATGTCACTTGGGGTAAAGATATTACCCGGACGTTTGCAGCCAGTATCAAAGTAACCACATTAAATAAACAGGGTGTTCTGGCGCGCATCGCCGCTGTCATTGCCAAAGCCGAATCCAATATTGACGATATCGCAATGGAAAGCGAGGATGATTTCATGCACATGCGCTTTATTCTGCAAGTCAACAACCGGCATCATCTGGCGCAAGTCATGCGAAGTCTGAGGCACCTCAGGGAAGTCGCAAAAATCAGCCGTGTGAAAGGCTGACATTGTTTCTAAAAAATACCGGCTAATAACGATTCAGGACAATCTCCAGCACGAACTTGCTGCCGATATAAGCCAGCAACAACGTAACAAATCCCGCCAGAGTCCAGCGGATTGCAATCCGTCCGCGCCAGCCGTAAAACTGCCTGCCGGCCAGTAAAGCGGCAAAAACGCCCCAGGAAATAAAGCCGAACAACGTTTTGTGCGAGAAAGTCAGGGGTTGACCGAATACCTCTTTGGAGAACACCACACCGCTCAGCAAGGTCAGCGTCAACAAAACAAATCCGACCCAGATGATATGAAACAGCAATTTTTCCATCGCCAGCAATGGCGGCAGATTTGTCAGCACGGAGCGGGCGGCCGGATGGTGCAATTGGCGTTCCACCACGGTCATCAGTAAGGCGTGCAGCGCTGCAATCGTCAGTAAACTATAAGCCATCATGGCAACCAGTAAATGCGCCTTGAATGCCGGCAGTTCGGTATTCTCCAGCACGCGCAGCGATGGGAAAAACAGCGGCAGTAGCACTGCAACCGCGGATGCAGCAGCCACCGGTGCAACCAGCGTTTGCAACCCTTGCAAGCGTTTGAAGAAGCCGGAAAACCAGTAAATGAATGCCGTTAGCCAGACGATCACCGAAATCGCGTTACTCAACCCAAAACGCAACCCCGCGCCGGCAAACATCGACTGATAAAGGGTGCCGGCATGCAACAGCAAAGGGATGAGCATGGCATAATGCATCCAGCCGATGGCCGCTGATGCAGGCTCATTCGCCTGCGATGACGGCTGATTCCAAGTATTGCGCCAAAAGTACCAAGCGATCAGTATATAAAGCAAAAAGGCTGCGGGATAAGTTAAAATGCTGATCATTGACAGTGCAAATTTTTAAAAGACTGAAATAACTGTTAAGTCTACATGGCACGTTAATAAATTCAAGCATTCTCCCGGAATTTGTTAAATATGAATACACGCGCTGTTCACGATCCATTTATTTCTATGAGGTTTTAAGTATGTTCGATAATCTGACCAGCCGGCTTAGCGGCGTCATTAAAACATTGCGCGGCGAAGCCAGACTTAGCGAAAGCAACATTCAGGATGCTTTGCGCGAAATTCGGCTGGCGCTGCTGGAAGCCGATGTTGCCTTACCGGTCGTCAAGGATTTCATTGCCCGTGTTAAAGAAAAAGCCGTCGGTCAAGAAGTATTGAGCAGCCTGACCCCCGGACAAGCCTTGGTTGGCGTGGTCTATCAGGAGTTGATCGCCATCATGGGCGGCGATAAAGCCGAAATCAATCTTTCAACCGTTCCGCCTGCCGTCATTCTCATGGCGGGGTTGCAAGGCGCCGGTAAAACCACGACCAGCGGCAAATTGGCCAAGTGGTTAATGGAGCAGAAAAAAAAGAAAGTGCTGTTAGTGTCTTGCGATATCTACCGCCCAGCCGCGATTCACCAGCTAGAGCTGCTGGCCCAGCAAACCGGCGCCGATTTCTTCCCTGTGCGGGATGGCCAGAAGCCGGGTGAAATCGGCGCAGCCGCATTGGATTTTGCGCGCAAGCACCACCATGAAGTCATGATCGTCGATACCGCCGGCCGGTTGGGCATCGACGAAGCGATGATGCAGGAAATCAGCGAGCTTGAAGCACTGTTGAAACCGATCGAAACCCTGTTTGTCGTGGACGCGATGCAGGGACAGGATGCCGTCAATACCGCCAAGGCATTTTCCGATGCATTGCCGCTGACGGGCGTCATCCTCACCAAGCTCGACGGCGATGCGCGCGGCGGTGCTGCGTTATCGGTCAAACATATCACCGGCAAACCGATCAAATTCGCCGGTGTGGCGGAAAAATTGACCGGACTCGAAGTCTTCCATCCGGACCGGATGGCATCGCGTATCCTGGGTATGGGTGACGTGCTGGGATTGATTGAAGAAGCGCAGCGCAATGCCGATCAGGAAGAAGCTGAAAAACTGATGAAGAAAATGAAATCGGGCAAGTCATTTGACTTGAATGATTTCAAAGCGCAATTTCAACAAATGCACAAAATGGGCGGCATGAGCGCGTTGATGGATAAACTGCCGGCGCAATTCAGCCAAGCGGCGCAGAATGTCAAAGTGGATGACAAAATAATTCACCGCACCGTCGGTATTATCAATTCCATGACTCAGCAGGAACGCGCCAAACCGGAAATTCTCAAAGCGTCGCGCAAGCGCCGCATCGCAGCAGGCGCTGGCGTTACCGTACAAGAGGTCAACCGCCTGCTGGCGCAATTCGAGCAAGCCCAGAAAATGATGAAAATGATGAATAAGGGCGGGATCGCCAAGATGATGCGCGGACTCAAAGGTATGATGCCGCGCATGCATTAATTTATCAATCGGCGGCGGGCGCCCGTTCCAACCCGGTAACTTGGGCGCCTGCCGTTATCTTTCTTGCCGCAAACCATCCCTTGTTCATTTCCAGCGCATATTTCGCCATCCCCGCCGCATCGTGCGACGCCAGGGTCTCCGGCTGCATCTCGGCAATATTCAGAATGACACCGCGCACATC
This sequence comes from Pseudomonadota bacterium, assembly GCA_018240935.1. Lineage (GTDB taxonomy): Bacteria > Pseudomonadota > Gammaproteobacteria > Burkholderiales > Nitrosomonadaceae > Nitrosomonas. The sequence goes on along the minus strand of JAFEEV010000161.1, from coordinate 6,503 downwards.
GATAAAAGCGACGCTCAGCGGGATATAAGTGTTTTTCATCCACATGCTGTAATAGCCGCTGCTCGGGAAAACAAACAGCATGCCGGCATTCTCTTCCAGCGATTCCCGGTACATCAAGCCTTGCGAGCGCGATAGCTGGTTATGCGCCACTTCGGCGGCAATTTCATAGCCGGAAATTGTCAATCGAATCGTATCGGCCGCCACGGAATGACCCAAGGCAAGCGATAATCCGAATACGGTAAAAAGTGTTGCAAACCAGCGCATCAATGCTTGCCGGTGCTGCCAAAGCCGTCTTCGCCGCGGTGACTCTGATCGAAGCTGTCCACGCGGTTGAATTCGACTTGAATCACCGGAACGATGACAAGCTGGGCGATGCGTTCCAGCGGATTCAGATGAAACGCCATCTGCCCCCGGTTCCAGCAGGAAACGAGAATCTGGCCTTGATAATCCGAATCGATCAATCCGACCAGATTGCCCAAGACAATTCCGTGCTTATGACCAAGTCCCGAGCGCGGCAATACCAACGCCGCCAGTCCGGTATCGGCCAGATGGATCGCGATGCCGGTTGGAATCAGGCAGGTTTCCCCGGGATTGATGATCAGCGGCTGCTCGATACAGGCGCGCAAATCCAATCCGGCCGCCCCCGGTGTGGCATAAGCGGGAAGCTGTTCATTTAAACGTGCATCTAAAATTTTAATGTCGATTTTCTTCATGCTTTGTTAGTGCTGTTGGCTGTATAGTCGATGAATATGCTTTATCAAGCGCCGCGCTTGCTCCATTTTAGAGGCTTTAGGGAGAATGTGCTGGCCGGTATCATCGAACAATATCAGCTCGCTTTCATCTGAACCGATCGCATCCTGCGCCAAATTGGCGACCAGCAATGGGACGTTCTTTTTGCGCCGTTTCATGGCTGCATTCTTTTCCAGATTCTCGGTTTCCGCCGCGAATCCTACGCAGAAAGGCGGTTTAGGTAAGCTTGACACGGTCTTCAAAATATCCGGGGTTGGAACCAATTCAAGCGCTAGATTAGCAGCAGATTTCTTGATTTTTTGCTGACTGACATGAGCCACGCGATAATCCGCAACGGCAGCGACACTGATAAAAATATCGGTTTGCGCTATCTCAGTCTGCACGGCACGCAACATATCCTCTGCGCTGGTCACCGGAATAAATTTAGCGGCGGCGGGCGGAGTCAAACAAACCGGACCGGAAATGAGTGTTACCGCCGCTCCCGCTTCTACCGCAGCTCGGGCAACGGCATAGCCCATTTTCCCGGAACTACGGTTGGTGATGCCACGCACCGCGTCAATCGCTTCGAAGGTGGGTCCCGCTGTCACCAATATATTCTTGCCTTGCAGCAGCGTAGCGGTTCGAAATGCCGCCTGCACGATTTCCGCCAATTCTGCGGCTTCCAGCATGCGTCCCATGCCTACTTCACCACAAGCTTGCTCGCCGCTGGCCGGGCCCGTGATGATTATGCCATCTTGCCTTAACCGGGATAAGTTACGCTGGGTCGCGGGATTCTCCCACATCTGCCGGTTCATCGCGGGCGCTATCATCAGCGGACAATCACGCGCCAGACAGAGTGTGGTCAGCAAATCATCCGCCATGCCATGAGCCAGCTTAGCGATAAAATCCGCACTGGCTGGCGCAACCAGAATCAAACCGGCATCCCGGGACAGATTGATATGCGCCATATTTTGCGCGGCGTTGGCATCCCACAAATCGGTATAAACAGGATTGCCGGTCAATGACTGAAAAGTGACCGCTCCCACAAACCGGCAAGCCGCCTGCGTCATTACTGTTTGCACATGCATCCCATTCTGCGTCAACAGACGCGCCAGTTCCGCAGCTTTATAGGCAGCCACGCCGCCGGTTACACCTAGCAGCAAACGCTTTTTAGATTCAGCTGATGGCCAAGAAGTCATAATCGATAAGAAAAATTCCAAAAAAGCTTTATCCAATCGGCACGCAGCACATACCGATTCTACTCAACACGGCCACATTGCGTGCCGCTATCACTCACACCATTGCGATTATGCGACAAACCACAACGGGCCGTTAATATACCGGCAACGAATTTCATTTTATATCACTCAATATTTCACCCGAATTTATGGCGATTACAAATTGGCCGGTATCCGAACGGCCGCGTGAGAAATTATTACAAAAGGGAGTTACCGCCCTTTCGGATACCGAGTTACTAGCGATATTTCTGCGCACTGGAATCACCGGAAAAAGCGCCGTGGATCTTGCACGGGAGCTACTTTCACACTTTGGCAGCTTAACCAACATATTTGCAGCCAGTCAAACCAGTTTTTGCCAAATACCGGGAATGGGCAGTGCAAAATATGCGCAACTGCAAGCTGTGCTGGAAATGGCCCGGCGTTCGCTCAACGAGGAATTGAAAAGCGGCAATGCACTGAATTCCCCCGATCTGGTGCGGAATTTTCTGCGCTTAAGTTTAGCAAACAAGCAACACGAAGTATTCATCGGAATTTTTCTCGATGCCAAAAATCACACGATCGCCACCGAAGAATTATTCAGCGGCACACTGACCCAAACCAGCGTTTATCCCCGCGAGGTCATTAAACGCGCGCTATATCACAACGCGGCTGCGATCATCTTTGCACACAACCATCCTTCAGGGGTCGCTGAACCCAGCCATGCCGACAAGACGTTGACGCAATCCTTAAAACAGGCATTGACCATGATCGATGTCAAAGTGCTGGATCACTTTATTATAGGTAATGGCACCGCTTTCTCATTTGCCGAGAATGATTTAATTTGAGTAAATTACCCAAATCAGGATATAATCGCCGCTTTTAGAAATTCTGGAGTGCGCTAACATGGCACGAGTATGTGAAGTAACTGGCAAAAAACCAATGTCGGGTCATAATGTTTCTCATGCGAACAATAAAACCAAAAGGCGTTTTCTGCCCAATCTGCAACGCCGCCGGTTTTGGGTTGAGAGCGAAAATCGTTGGATTAGTTTACGATTAACTAATGCTGCACTACGCACAATCGACAAAAACGGTATTGATGCGGTACTGGCGAAAATGCGCTCGGAAGGTAAAAGCATCTAGGAAACCATTAGGTTAGTTAAGGAGTTATCGCAATGCGTGAGAAAATAAAACTTGAATCTTCGGCGGGCACTGGGCATTTTTATACAACCACCAAAAATAAACGTGCAAAGCCTGAGAAAATAGAGATCATGAAATTTGACCCTGTTGCAAGAAAACACGTTAAGTACAAAGAAACAAAGCTCAAATAGATTCATAATAATGCAATAAGACAACAATAAAAAACCCGCCGGAGCGGGTTTTTTATTGTTAATACCTTTTGCTGCTACGCATAACACCGCAATCGCTGAGAAAAGGTTCTCAACACTTCGATGCCACTTTCTTCTGCACGACGGCACCAATCTTCCAGCTGTTTAACCAGTTCTTCCGTCGATGCCGTAGAGCGTTGCCAAATTTCAGCCAATTCTTCACGCATGGTATAAACTTTATCCAGTGTTTTGGCATTACTCAGCACTTGATTTAGTTTCTCACGTTCATGTTCCTGCAATGTTTTGGAATCCGCCAGAATCCAGCGTTTCAAAGTTGTGCTATCCACACCGTATTGCGCTGCCGCTTCTTTCAAATGAATCATTTCATTTGCAAAAGTTGCTTTTAACGATTTCGTATATTTGGCAAGCACTTCATAGCGGTGAGAAATCACAGCTTGCAGCGTATCCGAGTCGCATTGGGTTTTTGCTTTATCAAAACGCAACTTTGGTGCAATTTTCTTAACTTTTGCAAGTCCGAGCGTTTCAAGAATGCGGATATACAACCAGCCGATGTCGAACTCATACCATTTATTGGATAAACGCGCAGAAGTTGCATAAGCATGATGATTATTATGCAATTCCTCACCGCCAATTAAAATGCCCCAAGGAACAATATTCGTACTGGCATCTTCCGCACGGAAATTACGATACCCCCAATAGTGGCCAACACCATTGATGATGCCAGCAGCAAAGATCGGCGCCCACATCATTTGCACCGCCCATATCGTCAACCCAATGGGACCAAACAAAATCACATTAATGATCAACATAAGCGCCACACCCTTCGCGCTATGCTTGGTGTAGACATTACGTTCCAGCCAATCGTCCGGCGTACCGTAACCGTATCTTTGTAAGGTCTCCTGATTCTTCGCCTCTATTCTGTACAATTCCGAGCCTTCGGCCAGAACTTTCTTAATGCCGTAAATGACCGGACTATGCGGATCATCTTTACTTTCGCATTTGGCGTGATGTTTACGATGAACCGCAGTCCATTGTTTGGTAACCATCCCGGTCGTCAACCACAACCAGAAACGGAAAAAATGACTTGGTATTGGATGCAATTCCAACGCTCTATGCGCCGAATGGCGATGCAAATAAATTGTAATCGATGCAATGGTGATATGCGTTAAAACCAAGGTGACGACAACATATCCCCACCATGGCATATCAAACACACCCGAGATCAATGTTAGAAAATCAGAAATCATATAAATTACCATCCTTTAAAGGCTTACTCAGATGCAAGCCGATATATAAAAACAACCCCCCGAACTACCTATTAATATAATGACAATATCATTATTTTCAACTGTTTTCATTCACAACAGATCAACACTCAACTTTCACTCTTTATTAAAATTCTATACTACACCCGATAGAAATGAAATATTAATCTGCAACGATTATTTGTTTTAAATCCACGGTTTTATCCATACTAATATTTGCCCTATCAAGGATCTTTTAATAAGCGCCATTCTCCCGGCGCAAGGCCTTGTAACGTATAGTTACCGATGGCATAACGAACTAACCGCAATGTGGGAAAAAACACGGCTGCCGTCATTCGCCTTACCTGACGGTTTTTACCTTCACTGATAATCAGAGATAGCCAACTTGTGGCAATATTTTTGCGGTAACGGACAGGTGGCGTCCGCGGCCAGAGATGGTCCGGTTCATCGATTAGATTGGCTTGTGCCGGCTGGGTTCTGAAATCTTTCAGAATCACACCCTGGCGAAGCTGATTAAGCGCCGCTTCATCCGGCTTGCCTTCGACTTGAATCCAGTAGGTTTTGGGTAATTTAAATTTCGGATCGCTAATATGCTGCTGCAGCTTACCATTGTCCGTCAACAATACTAAACCTTCGCTGTCGGCGTCCAATCTGCCCGCCGGGTAGAAGTCCGGCAATGGAATAAAGTCTTTTAGTGATTGATGACCGCTTTCCGGTGTAAATTGGCAAATCACACCGTAGGGCTTATTAAATAGAATTAACCGAGGCATAGCATCCGGATTGAACCGGAGAAAAACTCATAACATCTCTGGATAAATGACGGCATGCAATTCAGGCTTAACCGTACCGTCTTTTTCTTTATTCCGGATCCACCAAACAGATCCTTTTTTAACCCGCAATCCGGCAGGTATGACCGGAATCAGATAGCTGGCAATTTCCCCCAGCGTTGGCTGATGACCCACGATCACGACCGTATCATCCGCAACAGGCCAGCCAGCCGCAGCCAGCACGGCATGAGCACTGGCACCCGGACCTATTGCATTTTCGGTTACAAAGTCAGACCGCAGCGCCATCGCTGTCTGCTGGGTCCGGCGCGCCGGACTGACGATGATTCGGGTATTTTCCGGTAATTTTGGCTTGAGCCAATCCGCCATGCGTTTCGCCTGATCCAGCCCTTTCCCGGTCAATTGACGCGCACCATCGGGGAAACCGTCTTCCGCTTCGGCATGACGCCACAAAATTAGTTCCATCGCAATTCGCCAAATAAAAATTTATGGATAATCAGCTTGGTGTCTCATCAAACAATGCTTCCGGACCATGCGCAGACTGCACAATCACGATCACTTTATGACGCGATTTATCGCCTTGTTTCAATACCACACGAGCAAGCGGCACATCAAACCGTTCGGCAAGAAACTTTATCAATGCGGTGTTTGCTTTACCTTCAACCGGCGGCGCCGCGAGTTTTATTTTGAGCGCTTCGCCATGAAAACCGGCAGTTGCAGTGTTTTTCGCACCCGGTTGAATATGCAGCGTCAAAACTAGATTGTTCGCCTCATCATGCCGGTACCACCCCATGACCGCAACGGCCGCTCAGAAAAGCATCAAGGTGATTTCCTTATGTATCCCGGCAACGATCATCAATAGCACCTGAATCAGAATCAGCACAAACAAGGGAGACAAATCGACATTGGCGACCGGCGGAATCCGTCTGCGGAAAACAGCCAGAAACGGGCTAGTGAAGCTATCCAGCAGCGGCGCTATCGGGCTGTGCGGATTGACCCATGACAATACGGCTTGCATGATAATCGCCAGCAACACGATATAGAGCGTCATTTCAATAATCTCGACGATGCCCAGCAACCCCATCACGCCCAGCGATCCCACAATGTTCGCTTCGAAATCATAGCCTTGCGCCATGAATGTACTGGTTACGATAATACTTT
>JAFEEV010000160.1 GCA_018240935.1 Pseudomonadota bacterium | reverse complement strand
TCAGCACATTTTTTGACCGGAAAAATCGAATGCCAGTATGATTGCCAAACAAAATAACGGGGCGGATCTGTGCAGTGCCGTTCGTCATCGATTTAAAAATTTCGACCAATCAACTTTCATAAATATGGCCACTATCGGTTTTATCGGTCTCGGTATCATGGGCAAGCCCATGGCGGGGCATTTGATCAAGGGCGGGCACCGTCTGTTTTTGCACACGCGCAGCGGTGTGCCCGCCGATTTGATCGAGCTGGGCGGCAGCGCGTTATCGTCGCCTAAAAAGGTTGCGCAGCATGCGGATATCATTATCACTATGTTGCCGGATACACCGGATGTGGAAAAAGTGCTGTTCGGCGAAGACGGCGTTATTGAGGGACTGCAAGCCGATCCCGGCCGGACGCGGATCATCGTCGATATGAGTTCGATTTCGCCGCTGGCGACGCGTGAATTTGCCGCGCGGCTCAATGCGTTCGGTCATGACTACGCCGATGCGCCGGTGTCGGGCGGTGATGTGGGAGCGCGGAATGCCACGTTGACGATCATGGTGGGCGCGAGCGCGGCGGTGTTCGAAAAAATCAAGCCGGTGCTGGAGTTGATGGGGAAAACGGTGACGCATATCGGCAATGTTGGCGCCGGGCAGGTGTGCAAGGTCGCCAACCAGATCGTGGTGTCGTCGGCGATCGAGGCGGTGGGAGAGGCGTTGCTGTTCGCATCCAAAGCCGGTGTCGATCCGGCCAAGGTGCGGCAAGCATTGCTGGGCGGTTTTGCCGCATCGAAGGCATTGGAAGTGCATGGGCAACGCATGATCGAACGGCGTTTCGAGCCGGGTTTCCGCATCGAACTGCATCACAAGGATTTGAACATTGCATTGCAGAGCGCCGCCGAATTGGGCGTGAGCCTGCCGACCACGGCCGCGGTGCGCGAATTGTTTTCCGCATGTCTCGCGCATGGCGGCGCAACATGGGATAATTCCGCCATTGTTAAAATGCTGGAAAAACTGGCTAACCACGAAATTCAAAAACACCCTGAATAAGCATATGTCTGCTCAAGAACTGGTCAATCAACTGCGGTCTTTTTTGCCGCCCGATGCGGTTTTGTACCAAACCGAGGATTTGAAGCCGTACGAATGCGACGGTTTGTCCGCTTACCGGCAATTGCCGATGATCGTGGCGCTGCCGCACAGCGAAGAACAAGTGGTTAAGGTATTGCAACTGTGCCATGCCACTCGAACACCGGTGGTGGCGCGCGGCGCGGGCACCGGTTTGTCGGGCGGCGCGTTGCCGCATGCGCAAGGTGTTTTGTTGTCGCTGGCGAAACTGAAACAAATCATCGCCATCGATCCGCTGGCGCGCACCGCGCGCGTTCAGCCCGGTGTGCGCAATTTGGCGATCAGCGAAGCGGCGGCGCCGTACGGTTTGTATTACGCACCCGATCCTTCGTCGCAAATCGCTTGTTCGATCGGCGGTAACGTCGCGGAAAATTCTGGTGGCGTGCATTGTTTGAAATACGGCCTGACCGTGCACAATATTCTCAAATTACGCGTGCTGACGATCGATGGCGAGTGCCTGGAAATCGGCGGTGACAGCCTGGATAGCGCGGGCTACGATTTGCTGGCGCTGATGACGGGTAGCGAGGGCATGCTCGGTATCGTTACGGAAATCACCGTGAAACTGATTCCGCTGCCGGAAAAAGCGCAACTGGTCATGGCGGCATTTGACGATGTGCAGAAAGCGGGCAACGCGGTGGCGAATGTCATCGGCGCGGGCATCATTCCGGCGGGCATGGAAATGATGGATAAGATTACGATTCATGCGGTGGAGGAGTTCCTGCATGCCGGTTACGATCTGAATGCCGAGGCGATTTTGTTGTGCGAATCGGATGGCAGCGCCGAGGAAGTGGCGGATGAAATCCAGCGGATCAACGCCATCATGCAGCAAAGCGGCGCAATCAATATCAGCACTTCGCATAACGAAGCCGAGCGGCTTAAATTCTGGGCCGGACGCAAAGCGGCTTTTCCCGCCGCGGGCCGGGTTTCGCCGGATTATTACTGCATGGACGGCACCATTCCGCGTAAACGCCTGGCCGATGTGTTGCGCGGCATAGAGGAGCTTTCGCAGGAATACGGTCTGCGCTGCATGAACGTGTTTCACGCCGGGGATGGCAATTTACATCCGCTAATCTTGTACGACGCGAACAAGCCGGGCGAGCTGCAAAGAACCGAGGAATTCGGCGGCAAGATACTGGAAATGTGCATTCATGCCGGTGGCACGATCACCGGCGAACATGGCGTGGGAATGGAAAAAATCAATCAGATGTGTTCACAATTCAGGGCCGGAGAATTGGCCATGTTTCATGCCGTGAAAGCGGCATTCGATCCGGCGGGCCTGCTCAATCCGGGCAAAGCGGTGCCTGAATTGCACCGCTGCGCGGAACTTGGGGCGATGCATGTGCATCGTGGCGAGCAGAAATTTGCTGACCTGCCGCGTTTTTGATGCCATGCAAACCCTAATCGATCAGTACCAGGCAGCGATTCGCGCTGCGGTTGAAAATAAAACCTCGTTGCAAATACAGGGTGGCGGCAGCAAGCATTTTTATGGCAATCCGGCTGTGGAACAACACCGTGCGTTGCTGGATATGACTGGCTACAACGGTATCGTCGACTATGAGCCGACCGAGCTGGTAATTACAGCGCGCGCCGGTACGCCGCTGGCGGATTTGGAAGCCGAGCTTGACCGGCATGGCCAGATGCTGGCATTCGAACCGCCGCATTTCGGCGCGGCGGCGACTTTGGGCGGATGCGTTGCCGCAGGATTATCCGGTCCGCGCCGCGCCGCTGCCGGTAGCGTGCGCGATTTCGTGCTCGGTGTGCGCATGCTCGACGGCACAGGAGAGGACTTGCGTTTTGGCGGCCAAGTCATGAAAAATGTTGCCGGTTACGATGTTGCCCGGTTGATGACGGGAGCGCTGGGAACGCTCGGTGTGTTGCTTGAAGTGTCGCTGAAAGTCTTGCCCAAACCGGCTGTTGAAACAACGCTGTGCTTACCGATGGATGAAGCGGCTGCGATCGAAAAAATGAACCAATGGGCCGGAAAACCGCTGCCGGTTTCCGCAACCTGTTTTACCGATGGTCAACTGATTGTCAGACTTTCCGGAGCCGGACCGGCGGTGCGCGCCGCGCGGGCGAAACTGGGTGGCGAGGAAATAAAAGACGATGCCGTTTTTTGGCGCTCGGTGCGCGAACACACGCATGATTTTTTTCAATCGGATCAGCGCTTATGGCGCTTATCGGTTAAATCGGCCGCACCGTCTTCGCATCTGCCGGGTAAACAGTTGCTGGAATGGAACGGCGCTTTGCGCTGGCTGTCTTTTGATGACGGTAATGACGCTGAGATCGTCCGGCAAATAGCTAAAGATGCCGGTGGTCATGCTACTTTATTTCGTGCTGACGCTGCGCGTGCAGCAGTTTTTCATCCTTTGCCGCCCGCGTTGATGAAGATTCATCGCGCCTTGAAAGAAAAATTTGATCCGGCGGGAATTTTTAATCTCGGCCGGCTTTATCCGGGGATTTAAATGCAAACGAAGCTTGCTGATTTTATAAAAAATTCACCGCAAGGCGAGGAAGCCGATGCCATTCTGCGCAGTTGCGTGCATTGCGGTTTTTGTCTGGCGACTTGTCCGACCTATCAGATTCTGGGGGACGAACTGGACAGTCCGCGCGGACGTATCTATTTGATGAAACAAGTGTTGGAAGGTCAGCCGGTTACGCAAAAAACGCAAGCGCATCTAGATCGGTGTTTGACCTGCCGCGCGTGCGAAACGACTTGCCCTTCGGGAGTACGCTACGGCGCACTGGTGGATATCGGCCGCGCTATCGTTGAAAAGCAGGTCAAGCGCGACATCCGTTCCGACGTGATGCGCTTTACCTTACGCAAAGTCTTGCCCAATGCAGTGCTGTTTAATGCATTGTTTAAGGCCGGTCAAGCGGTTCGCCCGATGTTGCCGGACAGTCTAAAAAGAAAAATTCCGCGCAAACTCAGCACGGCAAAAGCGTGGCCCGCGGCGCGGCATGCACGCAAAATGCTGGTGCTCGACGGTTGCGTGCAGCCGGCATTGGCGCCCAATATTAATGCCGCAACGGCGCGTGTGCTGGATAATCTGAGTATTTCATTGATTAAAGCTGAAAATGCGGGATGTTGCGGAGCCGTCGCTTTTCATCTCAATGCGCAACAGGAAGGATTGGATTACATGCGCCGCAATATCGATGCCTGGTGGCCGTTGGTGGAGAATGGCGAAGTAGAAGCGATTATAGTGACGGCCAGCGGTTGCGGCGTGACCGTAAAAGAATATGGCCATTTTTTGCAGCACGATGCGGTATACGCCGGGAAAGCGGCAAAGATTTCGGCGCTGGCCAAAGATATCGGTGAAGTGCTGCATGCGGAATTGGAACATATCAAGCAACTGCTCACGCGGCGGCAGGCTGAAGCCGGGAGAAAACGGTTGTCGTTTCATTCTCCTTGCACATTGCAGCATGGCATGCGCATTCGTGGTGTGGTGGAGAAAATTCTGGTTGCCGCCGGTTTTGATTTGACTGCTGTACCCGATGCGCATTTGTGTTGCGGCTCCGCCGGCACGTATTCCATTTTGCAGCCGGAACTTTCGCAGCAGCTGCTGAAAAATAAGGTCACTGCGCTGGAATCAGGTAAGCCAGATCGGATAGCCACGGCCAATATCGGTTGTTTGATGCATTTGCAAACCGGTACCGCACTTTCAGTGAAACACTGGATTGAACTCCTGGATGAGCGGCTATCCGGCGGTTGAAACGATAAAAGTTTTCATTTCGATTAATATTCTATTTTTTTTGTTATACAATCCCGAGCTTAGTTGTTCGGGCGGAATTTCTGGGCATACAGTAATGAAAATAAGCTTAAGATAATCAATTGGAGAAGATATGAAGGTTGTTTTTAAAAGTGGTTGGAAAACAAAAATTGGCGGTGCAGTATTAGCATC
>JAFEEV010000015.1 GCA_018240935.1 Pseudomonadota bacterium | reverse complement strand
TTGTTCGACGATGAAATACGATAATTCCGCGATGCGGCGCTGAACTTCAGCGGGCAAAACCCGATCGATGCTTTCCTGGCTGATCGGAGCCGGGATCAAATACAGTTTTCCGCTCATCGGAATAGCGTCAATGAGAAATAACGCAGCATGAAGTCAATCTGCCGGTGCTACCCGCCTAATGCAGCGTGCGCGGCGCGCTGAGAATGAATTCCGGTATCGCTACGTCAAAGTGATAGCCATCCTCCGCCGCCATCTGGTAGCTTCCTTTCATCGAGCCGACAGAAGTCGAAATGACCGTGCCGCTGGTGTATTCAAAACTATCACCCGGCTTCAGCAAAGGTTGCTCGCCCACGACACCCAATCCGCGTACTTCCTGGCTGGTGCCGTCGCCATTGTTAATGATCCAATGGCGGCTGATCAGTTGCGTAGCGACCGTGCCGTTATTGGCGATGGTAATGGTATAAGCGAATACATGCCGGTCCGCTTCTTCATCCGATTGATCGGGCAGATATACCGTGCGGACAGTGACATCAATTTCATACTTCTTCTCTTCGGTCATCTTGCGGTCCAATTTGTTTTTATGATTTCGCGGTAGTTTACCAAGAAAAAGTTTAAGACGGATCAATCGAAGAAATTTGCGCAATAATTTCCACTCTGTTACGCGCACCCCTTCATTTGCGGTTAAAATACCGGATTTGTTTATTGAGAGGTTTTTTCATGTATCGCCTAGCACCCAGTATTCTATCCGCCAATTTCGCCAAACTTGGTCAAGAAATCACCGATGTCATCGATTCCGGCGCGGATATCATTCACTTCGACGTGATGGACAATCACTATGTGCCGAATCTGACCATCGGCCCATTGGTTTGCGAAGCCATCCGCCCGGTCACTGACGCCATCATCGATGTGCATTTGATGGTCGAACCGGTGGACAGAATTATCCCTGACTTCGCCAAGGCCGGCGCCAACATTATTTCATTTCACCCGGAAGCATCCAATCATATCGACCGTACCATCGGCTTGATCAAAGAACAGGGTTGCAAGGCGGGATTGGTATTCAACCCAGCCACCCCATTGTATTATCTGGATCATGTCATCGATAAATTGGATCTGATTCTGATCATGTCGGTCAACCCGGGTTTCGGCGGACAAAAATTCATTCCCGAGGCGCTGAACAAACTACGCGCGGTTAGAAAACGCATCGACGCCAGCGGCAAAGATATCATGCTGGAAATCGACGGCGGCGTGAAAGTCGACAACATCGCCGAAATCGCCCGCGCCGGTGCCGATACTTTTGTCGCGGGATCGGCTGTTTATCAAGCCGGTAAGGATTCCGATCCGCATCGCTACGATTCCATCGTGGCGGCATTCCGCGCTGAATTAGCGAAAGTTTAACTCACTGAAATTGTTCTTTCCTGCATGCAAATGAACCCAAGTCCCTCTAGCAACGCAAACGCTCCGGCAAGGAAAATAGAAACTCCGTTACCGGTCAAAGTCATCATGATCGACCTGGACGGTACGCTGCTCGACACCGCCGAGGATCTCGCGTTATCCGCAAACCTGATGTTGAAAGATCTGAACATGCCGGAGCAGTCGACGGCAACGATCCGTTCGTATATCGGCAAAGGCATACAAAAGCTGGTCAAACGCACCTTGACCGGTCAACTCGATGGCGAACCGGATGACGCTTTGTTCGCCAAAGCGCTGCCGATTTATGAAAAGCACTACGCAGACAATCTGAGCCTGAACACGCGCCCCTATCCCGGCGTGGTCGAAGGTGTCGCAGCATTGCAGCAAGCGGGTTTCAAACTGGCTTGCATCACCAACAAAGCGGAAGCTTTCACGCTTCCGCTGCTGCGCGCTACCGGATTGTTCGACAAATTTGAAATCATCTTGTCGGGCGACAGTTTGCCCAAGAAAAAACCGGATCCCATGCCATTGACGCATATCTGCAAACACTTCGGTGCGCAGCCGCACGAAGCATTGCTGATCGGCGATTCGCTGAATGACGCCATTGCCGCGCGCGCGGCCGGTTGTCACGTGTTCTGCGTAACCTACGGATATAACGAAGGACGCAACGTGTACGAACTGGATTGCGACGCCATCGTCGAGTCGCTGCTGGATGCGTCGAAATTAATTAAAAAATTGCCCTGATGCGCCAATGACCGAAGCCGAATTCAACCAGCTCGCCGAGCAAGGATACAACCGCATTCCGGTTGTGCTGGAAACTTTTGCCGATCTCGATACCCCCCTCTCCATCTATTTGAAACTGGCTAATCAGCCCCATTCTTATTTGCTGGAATCGGTGCAAGGCGGCGAACGGTTCGGCCGTTTTTCGATCATCGGCCTACCGGCGGCCACACGCATCGAAGCGCGTGGCAACGCGGTAACCACGGTCAAGCAAGATTCAGCGGAAACCATCACGGCCGACAATCCGCTGATTTTTGTCGAATCCTATCTGGCGCAATTCAAGGCGGCGCCTTGCCCAGCGGGAAAATCGCGTTTTTGCGGCGGCCTGGCCGGTTATTTCTCTTACGACACCGTTCGTTACATCGAACGCAAATTGCAAGGCCACGCCAAGCCGGATGTTCTCAATACGCCGGATATGCTGCTGCTATTGTCGGAAGAACTGGCGGTGGTGGATAACTTATCCGGCAAACTGTACCTGATCGTTTACGTCGATCCGCACAGCCAAGACGCTTATCAAACCGGGCAAAACCGTTTGAGGGCCTTGCTGGCTAAATTGCGTCAGCCGGTTACGATTCCGACCGAGCAAGCGGTTGCTTCCGCTGCCGCCGTTTCCGAATTTCCCGAAGCGGATTTCAAAGCCGCAGTCGAACGCGCCAAACGCTATATTTACGACGGCGACATCATGCAAGTGGTATTGTCGCAACGCACCAGCAAGCCTTTCAACGCATCGCCGCTGGCGTTATACCGCGCTTTGCGCAGCCTCAATCCGTCACCGTACATGTTCTTTTATCATTTCGACGACTTTCACGTCGTTGGCGCTTCCCCGGAAATTCTGGTGCGCCTTGAAAGCGGAACGGTTACCGTGCGGCCGATTGCAGGCACACGCCCGCGCGGCAAGAATCCGCAGCAAGATGCCGAACTGGCCGCCGACCTGCTGGCCGATCCGAAAGAAATCGCCGAGCATGTTATGCTGATGGACTTAG
>JAFEEV010000159.1 GCA_018240935.1 Pseudomonadota bacterium | reverse complement strand
CAGCCAACCGTCCGAGGAAATCGCCGCTTTCGTTGCTTCGGGGTTGTTCCAGTAGCCCAGCATCACATTCGGTCCGCGCACCAGCAGCGCATTGTTCTCACCCAGTTTGACTTCCACGCCGGGAATCGGCAAACCGACGCTGGCGGGTACGTTATCTTCAACCCGGTTGGCGCATACGACCGGACTGCTTTCCGTCATGCCATAGCCTTGCAGTACCGGCAATCCAAGGCCGATAAAAATGCGCGAGACTTCAGGCGGCAAAGCGGCGCCGCCGCTCATCACCATGCGCAAACGCCCGCCCAGCTTGCCCAGCACTTTGCCGGCCACCAGCCGCTCGAGGATCGGCCACAAAATATGCGACAAGCGCCGGTACCCCCTGCCTTGCTGGAGCTCAAACTGGCTGTACCCGGTTTCCACCGCAAAGTTGAACAGCCAGCGCGCAAAACCGGAACCTTCGGCCAGTTTTGCCCGTATGCCCGCATAAACCCGCTCATAGATGCGCGGCACTGAAATCAACAGTGTCGGACGAACGGTCAGCAAATCTTCCTGCAATTGCGGAATCGACCGTGCGTACGCAATCGTCGCGCCCGCCATCATCGGCACGTAATAACCCGAGGTGCGTTCGAAGGTATGCGACAACGGCAGAAAAGACAGCAACAAATCGTCCGGTTGCACCGGAATCACTTGCAAGCAGCTAAACGCGTTACTCAAAATATTGTGATGGCTGAGCATCACGCCTTTAGGACGGCCGGACGTGCCGGAGGTATAAATGATCGTGGCCAGCGCATGCGGATCGCTGGGAATATGTTGCACCTCGCCGGCATGAACCGGCGACAGCCAGTTCATCGCAGCCACGACACGGACATTGTCACAGGCGTCGATACTATCCGGCTCGAACGGCCGGACGATGATGATGCGCTGCAACCCTGCCAGATCGTCGTGCAGGGTCAAAAACTGTTGCCATTGGTGCGAGTTATCCAGCAACAACAATTTAGCGCCGGCATCGTTGATGACGTACGCGGCATTCTCAACCCGGTCGTCGGTGTAGAGTGGAACTACCACCAATCCGAGCCCCAGAGCCGCTTGTTCGAACATCACCCATTCCGGGCAATTTTTCATCATTACCGCGACCCGGTCTCCCGGAGCCAGCGATTCCTTGAGCAACGCCGCCTGCCAGCGCGCCACCCATTGATTCATCTGCTCCCAGGTATAACCGGCCCATTCCTCGCGGATCGGGTCGAAATACCGATAGGCCGTTTTTTGCGGCGAACGCTGCACACGCTCTCTAAATAAGCCATCCAGCGTTCTCGCCGCTTCCAGTGGAATGATGTTTGTCGTTTCAGCTTGCTCGGCTTGCATAGTGTTCCTTTTTATACCGGGATTTCTGTCCGTATCCTGATGCTGTCAGTGCCCATCAATCCTTATCTTGCTCATCTTCACCGTCACTGCTACCTTCGTCCGAAGATATACTTTCCACCATCTCGGCAGCTGCGGCGGCTGCGGCGCTTACCGCCGCAACAAAACCGGCGGCACCGGCGCCGGCAGCGCTCGCCACGTGACCGATCGCGCCGGAAATTCCCGTATCCGCCCTTGTTTCGGGACCGAAATCAGGCGGAAAATCGTCCACTTTAACCACCCGGCCGCGCAGATCTTTCAGCTTGTTGAGAAGATTCGCTTCTTCCTGTGTGATGATGTTCAGTTGCAAGGCTTGCGCAATCTGTCCGTCGCCGTGATCGGTGATTCTGTGCTGCTTGACGGCTTCGCGCAGCTTGGCTTCGATGGCGCTGCATTGAATGACGCATTGCAAAGCCTGCTCCAGTTCCGCCATCGGTTCGTGATCGGCTGTAGGCACGAAAATACCGGCAGTCAATCGGTCGCGCACTGCGCCCGGTTCCATCATCAAGCGGGCGACTTGGTGCGATAGCGCATCGGACGGCGGTCTGCACCGTTTGCCGAGCGGGAACACCAGCGCGCGCAGCAACCAGACAAAGGCGATATGCGCCGGGAAGTTGGTCAGAAATTCATCGAATGCCTGTTGCAAGCGGTACAGCGCATCTTGCATGGACCAGTGCAACAACGGCAAATCCGCAGCCGGACGGCCGTCGTCCTCGAATCGTTTCAAGGTAGCCGAGCACAGATACAGCAAACTCAGAATATCGCCCAGGCGCGCGGACAATCGTTCGCGGCGTTTGAGCGATCCGCCCAGGCGCATCAGGCCGATATCGGCGATACACGCAAAGCTGGCGGAATAGCGCGCCAACTGGCGGTAATAAGCGGCCGTTTCCGGCGCGCAATGTTCCGGCGCATTGTCCTTGATATAGTCGCCGAATAACGCATAAACCACAGCGTTCGCGGTATTGCGCAGGGTAAATTTGGCATGCCCGGTCAAAGCTTCGTCAAAAGCCAGCGTTGCGCTGTCCGGATTGTTATCGTGCGTGGCGTTGACTTCTTTCAACAGATACGGATGGCAGCGCATCGCGCCCTGACCGAAAATGATCATATTGCGCGTCAATATGTTGGCGCCTTCCACCGTGATGCTGACCGGGATCTGCTGATAGGTGCGTCCCAGATAGTTTCTCGGCCCGATGCAAATGCCTTTGCCGCCGTGAATGTCCATCGCATCGTTGACTGCCTGGCGGCCGCGTTCGGTCAGATGATATTTGACGATGGCCGAAGCAACGGAAGGTTTCTCGCCCAGATCGACCGCGCTCGCGGTCATCACGCGCGCGGCGTTCATCATGTAGGTATTGCCGCCGATGCGCGCCAACGCTTCCTCGATGCCTTCAAAATAACCGATCGGCGTTTTGAATTGCGTGCGCACACGGCTGTATGCACCGGCAGTGCGCGCCGCCAATTTCGCCGCACCCACACTGGTGGCCGGCAGCGAAATGGCGCGCCCGACCGACAGGCAGTTCATCAGCATGCGCCAGCCTTGCCCGACGCCCTCTTGCCCGCCAATGATCCAATCCATCGGCATGAACACTTCCTTACCCCAGTTCGGGCCGTTCTGGAATGCACCGTTGAGCGGATAATGCCGCCGCCCGATGTTGACACCCGGCGTGTTGGTCGGGATCAGCGCCAGCGTAATGCCCAGGTCTTCGCCTTTACCCAGCAACCGGTCCGGATCGTACAATTTGAACGCCAGACCGAGAATCGTCGCAACCGGCCCGAGGGTGATATAGCGTTTCTCCCAGGTTACCTTCATCCCCAGCACATCGCTTTGACCGTCGTATTCACCGCGGCACACGATACCGAAATCCGGCATCGCGCCGGCGTCCGAGCCCGCTTCCGGCGACGTCAGCGCAAAGCAAGGCACTTCCAAACCCTTAGCCAAGCGCGGCAAGTAATATTCTTTTTGTTTCTCGGTACCGTAATGCAACAGCAGCTCGGCCGGTCCCAAGGAATTCGGCACCATCACCGTCACCGCCCCCGTGCCGCTGCGCGAACCGATTTTCATCACCACTTCGGAATGCGCCAGCGCCGAGAAACCGTAACCGCCGTACTGCTTGGGAATGATCAATCCGAAGAAGCCGTTGTCTTTGATGAATTGCCACACTTCCGGCGGCAGATCCTTCAGTTCATGCGTGATCTGCCACTCGTCGAGCATGGCGCACAATTGTTCCACCGGACCGTCGAGAAACGCTTGCTCTTCCGCGCTCAATTGCGGTTTGGGATAAGCCAGCAGCTTTTTCCAATCCGGCTTGCCGCTGAATAATTCACCTTCCCACCAAACCGTACCGGCATCCAGCGCTTCCTGCTCGGTTTGCGAGATGGGCGGCAGCATTTTACGGAAAACTTTCAGGATCGGATTGCTGACCAGATGACGGCGCAGAAAAGGAACCGCCAGAATCAGGCTGGCAACGGCAACGGCAAACAGGACGACATAGAAGAGAAACAAGAGCATGGCAATCTTCCTCGTAGTGAGTTAAACCCGGTCAACCTCGGTGCGCGATGACACGGTGTTGTACAAGACTTCAATCAGGCGTGTAAAATCCAGCAATCTTCTCAAAGCGCTACAGCCGCAAATTTACATGATAATCGCTCAAATCCCTACTGTAACGCTGAAGTATTATGCCGCGTTTGCTGTGGTTTTCATACACTCGCGCCGCCGCCAATCTTTAACTTGTTAAATTCAGGAAAAAATCATGTCCGATGACACACTGCTGCTTGCGCAAACACTGATCGCCCGCCGCTCACTCACCCCTGCCGACGACGGCTGCCAGGAAATTCTGATCGAACGGCTGGAGAAACTCGGTTTCCACATCGAAAAAATGCGCTTCGGCGAGGTCGACAACCTCTGGGCGCGGCGCGGCGATGCGGCACCGGTACTGTGTTTCGCCGGACATACCGACGTTGTGCCGACCGGCCCGCTGGAACAATGGGACAGCGACCCGTTTACGCCCGCCATCCGGGATGGCAAGTTATATGGCCGTGGCGCCGCCGACATGAAATCGTCGCTCGCCGCTTTTATCACCGCCATCGAAGCTTTTGTCGCACAACATGCCAACCATCAAGGTTCCATCGCATTATTGATCACTTCGGATGAAGAAGGCGTCGCCGCCGACGGCACGGTCAAAGTGGTCGAGACGCTCAAGGAGCGCGGCGAGTTGCTGGATTACTGCATCGTCGGCGAACCGACCTGTACCGACACGCTGGGCGACACCATCAAAAACGGCCGGCGCGGCTCTCTGTCCGGCAATCTGACGATCAAGGGCATACAAGGCCATATCGCTTACCCGCATCTGGCGAAAAACCCGATTCATCTGGCCGCTCCGGCGATTGCAGAACTGGCGCAAACCGAGTGGGATCAAGGCAACGAATATTTCCCGCCGACTACTTGGCATATCTCCAATATTCACGGCGGCACCGGCGCGACCAACGTCATCCCCGGCACAATGAATTTGTTATTCAATTTCCGTTTCTCCACCGCCAGCACGGTCGAATCGCTGCAAAACCGCGTGTATGAAATTCTTGGCAAACACGGTTTGGATTATGACTTGCAATGGGAACTCGCGGGCAAGCCGTTTCTCACGCCCAAAGCGGAACTGGCCGATGCCATGCACGCCGCCATCGTCGAAGTCACCGGCATCGAACCGCAACTCTCCACCTCCGGCGGTACGTCAGATGGCCGCTTTAT
>JAFEEV010000158.1 GCA_018240935.1 Pseudomonadota bacterium | reverse complement strand
AGCGCATCCAAAACTCGGCGTTGGATAAGCTGGTGGTCACGGACACGATCCCCCTGCGCGCGGATGCGCTGGCGTGTGATCGCATTTGTCAATTAAGCATCGCCAGCTTGCTGGCGGAAACCATGTTGCGCATCAGTAATGAAAGCTCGCTGAGCTCGTTATTCATGGAATGAATTACGTTTTTTTAACCGGTTTGTTTGGTCGCGAACAAACCATCACTAAGGAGTCGTTACAATGAAAATTGAAATCAGCGCCGACCAGCGCACACTGCAGGGAAAGGGTGCGAGCCGCCGCCTGCGCCGTTCCGGTAAAGTGCCGGCGATCATTTATGGCGGTGAAGCTGCGGCGCAATCGATTGAAATGAATCACAAGGATTTGTTCTACAATCTCAAGAACGAAGCCTTTCACGCATCGATCTTGACGCTCAGCGTGGGCGGCAAAGTAGAGCAGGTTCTGCTGCGCGATATCCAAATGCATCCTTACAAACAGCAAGTTTTGCATGTGGATTTTCAGCGTGTCGACAAGAACAAGAAAATTCATATGAAAGTGCCGTTGCACTTCATCAATGCGGAAATTTCACCGGGCGTTAAAACCTCCGGCGGCATCGTTTCCCATATCCTGACCGAAGTCGATATCAGCTGCTTGCCGGGCGATCTGCCGGAATATATTTCCGTCGATTTAGCCGAGCTCACCGCGGGCCATACTCTCCACCTGAGCGATTTGGCGTTGCCGAAAGGCGTTGAAACCGTGGCTTTAGCCAAAGGTGAAAACTTACCCGTGGCCACCATCACCATTCCTCGCTCGGCATTGTCCGACGAAGCTGCCGGTGAACAAGCCGGAACAGAGAAAAAAGCCTGATCGGGCTAATGCCGCGATTGAAACCTGGAAATCTGCTGGGATGAAGGACATTCCAGCAGATTTTTCTTTTGCATGAACTCATCAGCAACTTCACATGGCATGAGACTGATCGTTGGGCTGGGTAATCCCGGGCGAGAGTACGACGGCACGCGGCATAACGCCGGCTTCGACTGGATCGGCCGCCTGGCGCATAAACTGCAAGTCTCGCTCAGGCCGGAATCGCGCTTTCATGGTTTGTGCGCGCAAATCCGCCAGAAAGACGCCGATGTGTGGCTGCTGGAACCGCAAACGTTCATGAATCGCAGCGGTCAGTCGGTTGCTGCGCTGTGTCAGTTTTATAAAATCCAGCCGCAGGAAATGATCGTGGTGCACGATGAACTGGATCTGCCGCCCGGCGTTGCCAAACTGAAAAAAGGCGGCGGCTTGGGCGGGCATAACGGTCTCAAGGACATCGCGGCGAAAATGGGTACCCAGGATTTCTGGCGATTGCGCATCGGCATCGGCCACCCCGGCGACCGCAACGCCGTAGTTGGATACGTGCTGCATCCTCCGCGTAAGGAAGAGGCCCCGCTGATCGACGAAGCCATTGCCCGCAGCTTGGAAGTCTGGCCGCTGATCGCGCAAGGCGCGTGCGAAGCGGCCATGCTGAAGTTGCACACAAAAGCATAACAATGCGGTCAAACTTTCATACAATCGCCGTTTAATTTTTTAATGAGAATCAGGTTATGAGTCTGAAATGCGGAATCGTCGGTCTTCCCAATGTCGGCAAATCCACTCTGTTTAACGCGTTGACCAAAGCGGGCATCGCTGCGGAAAATTATCCGTTCTGCACCATCGATCCGAACATCGGCATCGTTGAAGTGCCGGACCCGCGCCTGCAAAAGCTTAGCGACATCGTCAAACCGCAGAAGGTGCAACCGGCCATCGTCGAATTCGTCGACATCGCCGGACTGGTTGCGGGCGCTTCCAAGGGCGAGGGACTGGGCAATAAGTTTCTCGCCAACATCCGTGAAACCGACGGCATCGTCAACATGGTGCGCTGCTTCGCCGATGACAACGTCGTGCACGTTGCCGGCAAGGTCGATCCGATCTCCGATATCGAGGTGATTCAAACCGAACTGTCGCTGGCCGACCTCGCCACGGTGGAAAAGACGCTGCTGCGTGAATCCAAAGTCGCCAAATCCGGCAACAAGGATGCGATCAAGCTGTGCGCCCTGCTGGAAAAAGTGCAAGCGCATCTGAACGAAGGCAAACCCGCCAGAACGCTCGATCTCGACAAAGACCAAAAGCATCTGCTGCAACCGCTGTGTTTGCTGACCGCTAAACCGGCGATCTACGTCGCCAACGTCGACGACCACGGCTTTGAAAACAACCCGTTGCTTACCCGCGTGCAAGAATATGCCGCCAAGGAAGGCGCGCCGGTCGTCGCCATCTGCGCCGCGCTCGAAGCGGAAATCGCGGAATTGTCTGACGAAGATAAGAAAGTCTTCCTAGCCGACCTCAATCTCGAAGAACCCGGCCTTAACCGCCTGGTGCGCGCCGGTTACGACTTGCTCGGCCTGCAAACTTACTTCACCGCCGGCGTCAAGGAAGTGCGCGCCTGGACCATCCACAAAGGCGACACCGCCCCGCAAGCAGCCGGTGTCATCCACACCGATTTCGAAAAAGGCTTCATCCGCGCCGAAGTCATCAGCTACGACGACTTCATTGCTTACAACGGCGAACAAGGCGCCAAAGAAGCCGGCAAAATGCGCCTCGAGGGCAAGGAATACATCGTCAAGGACGGCGATGTAATGCATTTCCGCTTCAACGTCTGATCGATATGCCGCAAATTTACGATTTTTGCGGCATGTTCGATTGATCTGTTGCTCGGATGGCATAAAAAATAATCCAAACCAAACCAAACCGTTTGAACCCTGCTGCAATCCGGCCGCCGCATCTTGAAACGATAACCGGCATTGCCTCAAGAATGGGGCGCAAATAGTTTCCAAAGGCGGCTAATCACCGCACTTATCGCTGCACCGGGCCCTAAAGAGTTGCGTCCGTCTTCCGTAAAACACTTCCTGCAAATCAACCTGGGTTCTTGTATAAAAGATTTTTTCATTATTTTTTACAAGAAATTACATAACCGTCTGTTTCAGCGGTTTGTTATGGAAACACTGATTAATTGACTATACGAGCGAATCACTTCGTTGCGCGGTACGCGCATCCTCGCCTATCGTATTGATATGTCTTGGTTGCTGTGTTCCGTGCGCCTCGTGCTTCATCTCGTCCGCCTAATTAATCAGCGGTTTGTTATCAAGCCATCGAATAAAAACAACTTATCGACAACGGAGAAGTACTATGATGCTGTTAGATCGCATGAACATGTCACAGAAGCTCGCTATCCTGACTGTATTTTTACTATTGTTAGCGGCAGTGCCGGTGACGTTTTACATTAACTCAGTGATCGCCGAACTTGATACCACAAAACGCGAAGTAGCCGGTACAGGACCGATCATCGCTTTACAAAAAGCCGTGCAATATGTTCAACAACATCGCGGTGTATCTGCTGCATTACTGGGCGGGAATGAATCAATGACCGGCCGTTTATCGGAAATTCAGCGTGATTTGAATCATACAATCGAGGCGGTTGACGCCAAGTTGAAAGAGGCGGAAATGTCCGCGAAAGCCGTGTCGCTTTGGTCGGCACAAAAACAGCGTATAACCGAAATCCAGCAAGCAGTCAGCGCCCGTCAGCTCAAATCCCCGGAAAGCGCCGCGCAACATACTAAACTGATTGCCGATCTTCTGTTGCTTAGCGAAGAATTATTGGATGAATCGGATCTCGTGATCGATCCCGTTAAGGGCACTTATTATCTGATGACCGCAACTATGATCAATGCCCCCAAGTTAGCTGAAAACATGGGGCAAATGCGCGCGCTCGGCGCCGGTTTTCTGGCCGCAGGAAATTTGACCGATGAAGGACGCGCCAGATTGTCAGGCTTGCTTGGCAATGTCAACATGTTCTTTTTTGACTTTATGCGCAATATCGAGAAATCGACCCAATCCGATCCCAAAATGAAAGCTGCCTTGGAAGTGAAAGGCAATGAAGTAAAGGCAGTGATCGACAAGACGTTACATATGACCAATCAGGAATTGATTCAGGCAAAGGAATTAAAACTCCCTTCCGGTGAATACTTCGCCGAGTATACCCGTACCATCGACAGTATCTATGCATACAATTCCATTGCTGCCGACAATCTGGTGCAAGCACTGCAAATCCGCCAGAAAGAATTGCAACAGACGGTATATTTTATGATCGCCGTACTGGCGGGTGTGCTGGCTTTGGCCATTATGTTCGCTGCCTTCATCGTACGCAGCATCACACAACCGCTGCAGGAAGCGATCAATATCGCCAATGCTATTGCCTCCGGCGATCTTACCAAACGGATAGAAGCTACTTCCACGAATGAAACCGGGCGATTGTTGCAAGCACTGAAAACGATGAACGAAAATCTGGTTGACCTGGTGGGTAAGGTGCGCATGGGAACGGATCAGATCACAACAGCATCGGGAGAGATTGCATCGGGTAACTCGAACTTAAGTCAGCGTACGGAAGAGCAAGCTTCCAGCCTGGAAGAAACCGCATCGTCGATGGAAGAGCTGACCTCCACGGTAAAACAAAACGCCGACAACGCGCGCCAAGCGAATCAACTGGCGGTAGGCGCGTCCGAGGTTGCGATAAAAGGCGGCTCGGTAGTTGGCCAAGTGGTGCAAACCATGAGCTCGATCAACGAAAGCTCGAAGAAAATTGTCGACATCATCAGTGTCATCGACGGCATCGCCTTTCAAACCAATATTCTGGCGCTGAATGCGGCGGTGGAAGCGGCGCGCGCCGGCGAGCAAGGCCGTGGATTTGCTGTTGTGGCGACAGAAGTACGCACGCTGGCGCAACGTTCCGCAGCAGCAGCGAAAGAAATTAAGGAACTGATCAGCGACTCCGTGGCGAAAGTGGAAGATGGCACGCGCTTGGTGGATGAAGCGGGTGCAACCATGGACGAAATCGTTACCGCGGTAAAACGTGTAACCGACATCATGAGCGAAATTTCCGCGGCATCGCAAGAACAAAGCTCCGGTATTGAGCAGGTTAATCAAGCCGTATCACAGATGGATGAAGTGACGCAACAAAATGCCGCGTTGGTGGAAGAAGCTTCAGCCGCTGCGGAATCCATGCAAGAACAAGCCCATGCATTAACGCAAGCGATCAACACGTTTAAACTATCGGAAGCTTACTCAAGATCGCCGGCAGTGATTAAAAGAAGCAATCGCCCTGCCGCAGTAGCCAAACTGCCGAATCGCGGCCCTGCGCGGAAAAAGACTGCGGTGAAACCGGTAGCGAATACCGAAGCCGTGCCGGCTCAACCGCGCAAGGTTGCAGCTGGAGGCGGCGGTGAGGATTGGGAAGAATTCTAAAATCCCGGCAACGGCAGGTTGATCAATCCAATCAACCTGTGTTTCCCTGACTCGCGGCCGGCGCGCGTTGCGGACATTCGCAGGCGCGCTGGTAAGCCAACCCGGCTACCGCCAGATCTCCCAGCGCCAATCCCCGGAACACAAAAGCAGTCCGCTCTTCGGTAGCGCAACGTCCAGCCGCATCGCCGGTCACCAATCCGGTCAGGTCGCCGCGCACCAGTGCCGGGTCGGCCAGCGGCTTGGGCATGCTGGCTTCCTGTTCCAGATCGTCGACGATGATGGAATCCAGCGCGGACAAGCTGCCGGTCAGCCACGGCGCAGCCAGATCGGTCATGGTGACGAAGGCGCCGGGCTTCAGCCAGTGTGCATCCAGGAAAGGTGTCAATTGCGGCGATAAGGTTACCGATGTGACGATCAAATCCGCGCCGTGGATTGCTGCTTCGGCAGTTTGGCAAGCTGTTGCGATCAGTCCCATTTTTTCCGCATTTTGGCAAAAGCTTTCCCGGCTCGCGCCGCGCGCATACGCGCGAACGCAGGT
>JAFEEV010000157.1 GCA_018240935.1 Pseudomonadota bacterium | reverse complement strand
TACCGCAGCTTGCCTATAAACTTCCTTACAAAAGTTGCACTTCAATGTTGAATCCGCCAATTTATAACCAAGCCTAGCTGCCAGAAATTCTTGCGCGAATCTTTCAAATAAAAAACCATCTTCGATAAGAAGTAATATATCTTTAACTTCAGAAGGACTTAATAAATTTTCCGTCATAAAAGCATTCTCATTCATTGATGTATAGCTATTAAATTGAAAAGCAAAGGGCGTGTTAGTTAATTAACTAGAAGTTAATAAGATTGTATCTTGAATCACTTGCAATCAATTATCGTACAGTTATTAACAGAACTCCAAGGAATAATAGTTAATTACTTGCACAAATTAGTGTGTGATGTTTTTGAACATTTGTGTATTTGTTCATCATGTACTATATTCATTTTTGTTCAATGATAAAGGATGAAATAATATGAGCCGCTTGTCTATCGATCTGACACCAGAGCAGCATCAAAAGATTAAGGCTGTTGCTGCTTTACAAGGAAAATCAATTAAGGAATATGTGCTAGCTCAAATTCTGCCTACATCTTCTGATGAAAACACGGCTTTGAATGAATTGGAAATGCTTTTAGACGAACGTGTTAAATC
Source organism: Pseudomonadota bacterium (assembly GCA_018240935.1). Taxonomy (GTDB): domain Bacteria; phylum Pseudomonadota; class Gammaproteobacteria; order Burkholderiales; family Nitrosomonadaceae; genus Nitrosomonas. The sequence goes on along the minus strand of JAFEEV010000157.1, from coordinate 3,069 downwards.
AGCAAGAGCTGGAAAAATAAGCAAGAAATCTGTAGGAGAAATCTTTCAAGAAGTATATAGCGAAAGCACCAAGTAATGCCCGGTTATGAACTTACTGCTCTTGCTGAAGAGGATTTGAGAGCAATTGCCCGCTATACGGTCAATACATGGGGAATTGAACAGGCAAAACATTACGAAGCCTTGTTGTTAAAGCGATTCCAAGAGATCGCTCAAAGCAATATCACGCCAAGAGTATTTCTAAAAAACAGATCAGATTTATTGTTTACTCATTGTGAACATCATTATATTTTCTATTGGCAGCCTAAAGACAGAAAAGTGCCAATTATTTTGGCAATTTTGCATGAGAGGATGGATCTCATGCAAAGACTTAAGAATCGACTGGCGACATGAAGCATAACTAAGTAGTATTGAGTGAAATTGATGCAGTTTTTCTACAATGACAGAATCAAATAAAGCGCTAAATTGATTGTGTCAAATTTGTGTCACGCCTGTATGTAAACTCCATAATTTAGGGTTGTGTGACAATGATTTTATATGTAGCAAGCGCTGTAAGTTATTGTTTAATATATATAGCCAATTAGAAGGCTGTGTCTCATAATCCCTTGGTCGTTGGTTCGAGTCCAACCAGACTCACTATAAATCAAGAGGTTAGATTAATTTCTAACCTCTTTTTCATTTTCAGGGATCACAATTACATCTGCAATTACTTAAACACGAGTTGGCATGCATGCTATCGCGCTATTTCGATCGATGGCGGTATGGTGGTTATAAACTAACAATTGAATTTGTGAGAAATTTGTTTTTGAGAAACTACCGGCAAACTTTAATTACCGTAACCGGCTTATCCGGTTCATAACCCCACCTGATACGGTGGGGTATTTGTTGTTTTCTTTAATTTTCTGATTCCCAATTTTTCACTCCTGAAAATGAGAAAAATTAAATCCTCAGAAATTAAGTGTTGCTAATCGGCTTGTCTTCTCAAGAAAGCAGGTATGTCCATTGGATCCACACCGGATTGGCGCATCGCCGCCACTGTGGCGTTACTTCTTCTGCCTGTGCGTATCACGGCAGGTTCTTCAGCGGAATAAACGGAATCCCGATCGTCCGTACCGGTGCGCGTATGCACCACGGTTAACGGTGAATTCTGGTTTTGATTTTGGCCAACCATGCTGCCGAGGCCGGTCGCAACCATGGTGACACGCAAATTATCAGTCATATTTTCGTCGATCACGGTACCGACAATAATCGTCGCATCTTCAGCAGTCAGGTCTTTAATGGTATTCATTACTTCATGCACTTCACGCATTTTCAGCGACGAGCTGGCGGTAATATTCACCAGAATGCCGCGCGCTCCGGACAAGGAGATATCCTCGAGCAACGGGCTTGATACCGCGCGTTCCGCCGCAACCCGGGCGCGATCGACACCCATTGCTATAGCAGAACCCATCATCGCCATGCCCATTTCCGACATGACCGTTCTGACGTCGGCAAAGTCGACGTTGACCAAGCCGGGACAATTAATCACTTCGGCGATACCGGCTACCGCGCCGTAGAGCACGTCGTTGGCAGCTTTGAATGCATCCAGCATGGAAATATCGTTGCCCAGTACCATCATGAGCTTATCGTTCGGGATCACAATCAGCGAATCCACATGCTGCGACAACGCTTCCATGCCCGCCTTGGCGGCGGCTAAGCGCTTGCCTTCAAATGCAAACGGTTTGCTGACCACAGCCACGGTTAAAATACCCATTTCCTTGGCGACTTGCGCGACTACCGGCGCAGCACCGGTTCCGGTGCCGCCGCCCATGCCTGCGGTGATAAACAGCATATCCGCGCCTTGAATCAGTTCGGCGATGCGGTCACGATCTTCCAGCGCTGCTTCACGGCCGATTTCAGGGTTTGCGCCTGCGCCCAGCCCTTTGGTAATACCCGTACCCAGTTGCAGTACCGTCGGAGCTTTATTACTTTTCAATGCCTGCGCATCAGTATTCATACTGATGAACTCAACGCCTTGCATGCCGTTTTGGATCATATGATCCACAGCATTGCTGCCGCACCCACCAACACCGACCACCTTGATGACTGCTTCTTGAGTTTCGTTATTCATGATCTCGAACATATTGTTTCTCCTTTAGTACATTGAAATTAAAGCCGCTTGACTGCTAAACCACCCGTGAAATTCCGCATTAAAAATTTCTTTGGAACCACCCCTTCATTCTGGAGAAAATCTGCTTGGCAGAACCTCCTTGTAATCTTGAACCATGTTGATGATGCATCTGCTCGATACCGGCCAGAATCAAACCAATCCCCGTCGAATAACGCGGGGTATGGATCACGTCTTTCAAATTGCCGTGATAATTGGGCAAGCCCAAGCGCACCGGCATGTGAAAGATTTCTTCGCCCAATTCCACCATGCCGCGTAACGAAGCGGAGCCGCCGGTAATCACGATGCCCGACGACAGCAATTCTTCAAACCCGCTGCGGCGCAATTCGGCTTGCACCATGCAATAGAGTTCCTCGGCGCGCGGCTCGATCACTTCCGCCAACGTTTGCTTGGAAAGCTGGCGCGAACCGCGATTGCCGACATCCGGCACTTCCACCATTTCATGGGTATCGGTGAGGCTTCTCAAGGCGCAGCCGTAGCGGCACTTGATGTCTTCCGCGCTTTTGGTCGGCGTGCGTAACGCCATCGCGATGTCGTTGGTAATTTGGTCTCCCGCAATCGGAATCACTGCGGTATGGCGGATGGCGCCATGAGTAAACACCGCGATGTCCGTTGTTCCGCCGCCGATATCGACCAGACAGACGCCCAAATCTTTTTCATCCTCGGACAACACCGCCATCGCCGAAGCCAGCGGCTGCAATATCAGATCGCGCACCTCCAGACCGCAGCGGTGCACGCACTTAACGATATTCTGCGCAGCCGAAACGGCGCCCGTAACAATATGCACTTTCACTTCCAGCCGTATGCCGCTCATCCCTACCGGTTCGCGCACATCCTCCTGACCGTCGATGATGAATTCCTGATTCAGAATATGCAGAATCTGCTGATCGGCTGGGATATTGACT
>JAFEEV010000156.1 GCA_018240935.1 Pseudomonadota bacterium | reverse complement strand
TCACTCGCAGGGCTTGCCGCTTTCCTGTACTTGTTCGCAAAATTCCAGACCACGCAACCGGCAATCCCCTATTTCTTTCTGATGATTGCCGGCGTATTACTGGCGCAATTCATTACAATGCCGATGCTGCATGTCGAGGATGTGCCGATCGTGCTAGCGCTGCCGCTACCGCACTTTGATAACCCGTTAACTTGGTTATACGTCATCGGCTTTGCCGCCATGCTGGCTATTATTGATGTCATCGAGCAGGTTATGAGCAATGCGGCCATCCAGAAAATCGACCCGTTGCAGCGCAAGTGCAATACCAATAATAGTTTATTGGCAATCTGGATCGCCAATATGGCATCCAGCCTGTTCGGCGGCATGACCAATCTGGATGGTCTGGCCAAAAGCACCACCAATAAACTCGCCGGGGCTTATACTAAATTCTCGGTGCTGGTGATCGGATTGGTTGTCCTGTTCTTTGTATTTAATACCCAGTATCTTGAATATATACCGAAATTTTCCTTGGCTGTCATTATGATGTTCACCGGCTGGAAAATGATCCTGGGATTATTGCATGTCGCGCATCGGGGACAATACCCGCTGCTATTGGCGGTCATCTGCGCGCTGCTGGTTTACCGGCTCGGTATTTTTGAGGGCCTGCTGCTGGCCTTGTTACTGCATAGCATGATTCATCTGGCCGTATTGCATCGGGCTCATGACACCAGAATCAAGGAAGCCATTAAAAAATACCTTGAGCGCTTCACCGACAAAGGCGGCGTGAACTAGGGGAAACGCTGATTAATTCGGCGGATGAGATGAAGCACAAGGCGCACGGAACACAGCAACCGAGACATATCAGCAAGATAGGCGAGGATGCGAGTACCGCGCAACGAAGTGATTCGCTCGTTTAGTCAATTAATCAGCGTTTCCCCAGGGAAACTCTGAAAAAGGTAGCAAGCGACGGTCAAGCAAGGCGAAATCAGATGAGAAAGCACAGTTTACAAGATGTAAATGAGTATTTTGAGTCTGATTTCAACACAACATGATCGAGCGCAGTAGTTTTTCAGAGATTCCCTGCAAACTATCTTGGTCCGGACTTACTATAGGCAGGCAATTTAAGAATAGCTTCCGCATTGCTGCTGGAGAAAACTTTTTCGGCCGCTTGTTGCCACGGCAACCAAACAGAGTTCAGATGCTCTCTGGCGGCGATTCTGATGGGGACTTTATCAGGCAGACATAAACCGAAGACATGCTCGGTATTGAACCGGACATCGGGTCCGTAGCGCCAGCGCCATTCTTCGTAAATTTCATAGCGGTTCTCAATGCGCCAGTCGGTCAGGGCATAATCGGCGGCATTCAAACCGGTTTCTTCAGCAACTTCGCGCACGGCGGTTTGCTGCAAGGTTTCTCCGGGATCCTGGCTGCCCGTGACCGATTGCCAATAGCCGGGATGATCGGCGCGTTCCAACAACAAAACCTGCAAATCCGCGGTGTGAATAATCACCAGCACAGAAACCGGTATTTTGTACATCGGAACGCCCGGCCGCCGGTTAACTGGGTTTGGCTTCGATCTGCCGCAAACGGATGCTGAGTTCCCTTAACTGCTTTTCATCCACGGTGCTGGGAGCATGCGTCAGCAAACATTGCGCGCGCTGCGTCTTAGGAAACGCAATCACATCGCGGATGGATTCCGAACCGGTCATCATCGTCAAAATACGATCCAGTCCGAATGCGATCCCGCCGTGCGGCGGCGCGCCGTATTGCAGGGCTTCCAGCAAGAAACCAAATTTTTCCTGCGCTTCCTGTTCGGAGATATTCAACGCGCGAAACACCTTTGATTGCACATCCTGGCGGTGAATCCGCACCGATCCGCCACCGATTTCGGAACCGTTCAACACCATGTCGTAGGCTTTGGAAAGCGCTTTGCCGGGATCGGTTTCGAGTAAATCCTCATGCCCGTCGGCCGGTGACGTAAACGGATGATGCAACGCCTGCCAGCGGTTTTCTTCTTCATCCCGCTCGAACATCGGAAAATCCACTACCCATAAGGGTTTCCAGCCGGATTCAGCATGCCCGTGCTGATGCCCGATTTTGATCCGCAACGCACCCAGCGATTCGTTAACGATTTTCGCCTTATCCGCGCCGAAGAAAATTAAATCGCCATTTTGCGCTTTGGTGCGCGCCAGAACCGTTTTGATCGTTTCTTCCGGCAAGAATTTCAAAATCGGCGATTGCAGCCCTTCCACCCCGCCGGCCAGATCATTGACCTTGATATACGCCAGCCCTTTAGCGCCATAAATTGCGACGAAGCTGGTGTAATCATCGATTTCCTTGCGCGACAACTCACCGCCTTTCGGTATGCATAACGCCGCGACACGGCCGTCCGGTTTCTCCGCTGCTTCACGAAAAACCTTAAACGGCACGTCTTTCATGAGATCGGTCAATTCGGTAAATTCCAGCGGCACGCGCAAATCGGGTTTATCCGAACCGTATCTGTGCATGGCGTCGGCATAAGTCAGACGCGGGAACGGATCGGGCAAGTCCACATTAATCACTGACTTAAACAAACCGCGAATCATGCCCTCCATCAATGACATGATCTCATCAGCCGACAAGAAAGAGGTTTCAATATCGATTTGCGTGAATT
>JAFEEV010000155.1 GCA_018240935.1 Pseudomonadota bacterium | reverse complement strand
TGCGGATAGCGCTGGTTTTGGAATATGACGGCAGCCGTTACTGCGGATGGCAAAGCCAGCCGGAGGGCTGCGCGATTCAGGATGTGCTGGAAACAGCCTTATCCCGCATTGCGCAACAAGAAATCCGTATTATCACCGCCGGGCGCACCGATTCCGGTGTGCACGCGCTGTATCAGGTCGTGCATTTCGATACAGCGGCGCGGCGCCCGGTCAGCGCCTGGATACGCGGTGTCAACGCTTTATTGCCGGATGACATCGTAGTGCTCTGGGCAGCCGAAGTATCCGGCGAATTTCATGCTAGATATAGCGCGCTAGAACGGCGCTATTCCTATCTGCTATTAAATCAATCCGTCCGGCCGGGTATCAATAATAGCAAAGTGGGGTGGTACCATCACCCGCTGGAACTGGTAAAAATGCAGGCTGCCGGCGATATCCTCATCGGTGAACATGATTTCTCATCATTTCGAGCAGCCGAATGCCAAGCAAAATCTCCGGTACGGACCATCACCCGGTTAACCATCACCCGCCAGGGGAATTTATTGGTTTTTGATATATGCGCGAATGCATTTCTGCATCACATGGTGCGCAACATCGTTGGCTGCCTTGTTTATATCGGTAAAGGAAAGTATTCTGTCGATTGGATGCGCCAGTTATTGGCAAGTTGCGACCGGACTTACGCCGCGCCTACATTCTCGCCAGCAGGTTTGTATCTGGCCGGTGTAAAGTATGATACTTGCTGGGGGCTGCCGGAATCTTCTCCGAAGCCAATCATTCCTGGTTTGTCGTTACATGATTAAGTCACCTATAAAAAAGAGCATGAAAATCCCATGTCTGCGCGCGTAAAAGTATGCGGAATTACCCGTCGTGAAGACGCGGAAGCGGCGGTGCAATGCGGTGCTGACGCCATCGGTTTTGTTTTCTGGCCGCATAGCGCGCGTTATATCGATGCCGATTCCGCACGCCGGATTGTCGAAGTGATACCGCCTTTCGTTTGCTCGGTCGGTGTCTACGTTGACCCGGATGCTGCCTGGGTGGAACAAACCGCGCGAACCGCCAGGCTCAATCTGTTGCAATTTCATGGCGATGAATCACCGGAATTTTGTAACCAATTTTCACAGCCTTATATTAAGGCGATTCGCGTCAAACCGGATACAGATTTGCTACAATATGCAGCACGTTACAGGACAGCAAAAGGACTATTGCTCGATACCTATGCTGCCAACATGCCCGGCGGAACCGGCCATGTTTTTGATTGGCGGCTTATTCCGCAGCAACTGCCGTTACCGCTTATTCTGTCCGGTGGTTTAAATCCGGATAATGTGGCGCATGCAATCCAGCAAACAAAGCCGTGGGCAGTGGATGTTTCAAGCGGCGTGGAAGCCTCAAAAGGTATTAAAGACAAGAAAAAAATTATTGCTTTCATGCAAGGAGTCAAACAATCGTGAATGCTTATGATCTGCCGAATAAAGAAGGCCATTTCGGCCCCTATGGCGGCATATTTGTCTCTGAGACATTAATTTCAGCACTGGAAGATTTGCGCAAGCAGTATGAATTTTATCGCGACGACCCGGAATTCAAGGCGGAATTCGCATACGAATTGAAACATTATGTCGGACGCCCCAGCCCCATTTATCATGCAAAAAGATGGTCTGAGCACTTGGGCGGCGCGCAGATCTTGCTGAAGCGCGAAGATTTAAACCATACCGGCGCGCACAAAATCAACAATACCATCGGGCAGGCGCTGCTTGCCCGGCGTATGGGGAAAAAGCGCGTTATCGCGGAAACCGGCGCGGGGCAGCATGGTGTGGCGAGTGCCACGGTGGCTGCGCGCTATGGCATGGAATGTGTGGTCTACATGGGCTCCGAAGATGTAAAACGTCAAGCGACCAATGTCTATCGCATGAAGTTGCTGGGTGCAACCGTGGTGCCGGTGGAATCCGGATCCAAGACCCTAAAAGATGCACTGAACGAAGCCATGCGCGATTGGGTCACCAACGTCGAGAACACGTTTTACATTATCGGGACGGTTGCCGGACCGCATCCTTATCCGATGATGGTCAGGGATTTTCAGGCGGTAATCGGAAATGAAGCCAAAGTGCAGATGCTGGAGGATTTCAACCGTCAGCCGGATGCGCTGATTGCCTGTGTCGGCGGCGGATCGAACGCGATCGGTTTGTATTATCCGTACATAGACGATGCCAATGTACGCTTGATCGGCGTGGAAGCAGCGGGAAAAGGTATCGACACCAATCAGCATGCGGCGACGCTATCAACGGGTAAACCCGGGGTGTTGCATGGTAACCGCACTTATCTTATCCAAGACGAGAATGGCCAGATCATTGAAACCCATTCAATCTCGGCCGGCCTCGATTATCCCGGCGTGGGACCGGAGCATGCCTGGCTGAAAGATTGCGGCCGTGCTGAATACGTTGCGATCACCGACGATGAAGCATTGGAGGCATTTCACACGCTGTGCCGTTTCGAAGGCATCATGCCGGCGCTGGAATCGAGCCATGCATTGGCTTACGCGGCCAAATATGCGCCCACTTTGCCGAAGGACAAATTGCTGCTGGTGAATTTATCCGGACGGGGTGATAAAGATATGGCAACGGTTGCGCAAATGTCCGGTTTAACGCTGTAATCAATGGGAATTCTATTGTATTTGCAGTTTCCTGAGACGAATTGAGAGCGGATTGAGCACATGAGCTTTATAAAAAATTTAATGAATATTTTCGGCAGCCAGGACGACGCCGAGAAAATAAATCGTATCTCCAAGGTATTTGCGGCGTTAAAAAAGCACAACCGGAAGGCGTTGATTCCTTTTATTACCGCCGGTGATCCCAATCCGCAGATAACGGTTCAGTTGATGCATCAAATGGTTCAATCGGGCGCCGACATCATCGAACTGGGCGTGCCTTTTTCCGACCCTATGGCGGATGGGCCGACCATTCAAAGATCGTCGGAGCGGGCGCTGAAGCATCATGTCAGTCTGAAAGGCGTGTTGGACATGGTGAGCGAGTTTAGAAAAACGGATACCGCTACGCCGGTGGTTTTAATGGGATACGCCAATCCGGTTGAAGCGATGGGGTTTGCGGTCTTTGCCGCTAAAGCGAAAGATTGCGGCGTCGACGGCGTTCTTATCGTCGATTATCCGCCTGAAGAATCCGCCGAATGGGTGCAATGCTTGGAACAACAGGAAATCGATGCGATCTTCCTGCTGTCTCCCACGACGCCGCAAGAACGCATCGCGCAAGTAGCCAAAATGGCCAGAGGTTATGTGTATTATGTTTCCTTAAAAGGAGTGACCGGCGCATCGCACCTGGATCTTCAGGATGTCGGCGCGATGCTGACGCAGTTACGCCAGCATATTTCATTACCCATCGGCGTCGGATTCGGCATACGCGATGGTGCAACCGCCAAAGCTGTAGCCGGCTTGGCGGATGCCGTGGTGGTCGGCAGCCGGATTATCGAGGAAATCGAGAAATCTGCGGAAACGGAACTATTGAGTAATGTAGGAAGCTTGATAGGCACTCTGCGCAAAGCCATCGATGAGAATTGAGACAATGGTTAGAACACGCAAAATACGATTCGGGAAGCACAACTCATGAGCTGGTTTCAGAATATTATTCCGCCAAAAATCAAGAGAAAAGAAGCCGGTGAGAAGAAAATAGTACCCGAAGGCTTATGGAGTAAATGCCGTACCTGCGAAGCGGTTCTGTATTACACGGATCTGGTTAAAAATCTGAATGTCTGCCCTAAATGCGATTTCCACAATCGCATTTCCGCAAGAAACCGCCTCGATCAACTGCTCGATCCGGAAGGACGCTATGAAATCGGCGCCGAAGTGGTTGCGACCGATGCGCTGAAGTTCAAAGACAGCAAGCGCTACGTGGATCGCCTGGCGCAAGCGAAAGAAAGCACGGACGAGCAGGATTCTTTGGTGGTGATGCAAGGAACCGTCAAAACGATGCCGGTCGTTGCCGCGGTATTTGAATTCGGTTTTATGGGCGGCTCGATGGGGTCTGTTGTAGGCGAGCGCTTTGTGCGCGGTGTCCATGCCTGCATCGATCAGCATCTGCCTTTCATATGCTTTAGCGCCAGCGGTGGTGCGCGTATGCAGGAGGGCTTGTTTTCGTTAATGCAAATGGCGAAAACAACCGCTGCACTGACTAAATTGAGTCATCATAAATTGCCGTTCATATCGGTTCTGACCGATCCGACGATGGGGGGCGTATCGGCCAGTTTCGCCTTTCTGGGCGATGTGGTGATTGCCGAACCCGGCGCGCTGATCGGCTTTGCCGGTCCCCGTGTCATCGAACAAACCGTGCGCCAAACTCTGCCGGATGGTTTCCAGCGAGCCGAATTCCTATTGCAGCATGGTGCGATTGATATGATTGTCGATCGCAGGCAAATGCGTGACAAACTGGTGACGCTGTGCACGCAACTGATGCGTGTTCCGGAACCCCTATCTTAGCCGTTGCTTCCTCCTGATTCCTGCCCAATGCCAACACCCGGCTCGCTCTCGGATTGGTTAGCTTACCTTGAATTGCAGCATCCCAAGACGATTGAAATGGGATTGGAGCGCATCGGCCGGGTTCGATCCAAGCTGGAATTGACACCGCAATTTCCTATTATTGTGGTGGGGGGAACGAACGGCAAAGGATCTGTCTGCGCAATGCTGGAATCCATACTGGTTTGCGCCGGATATACCGTGGGCTGTTATACCTCGCCGCATTTGTTGCGCTATAACGAGCGTGTTCGCATCGATAAGAATGAGGTGGACGATAAAAGTCTTTGTGATGCCTTTGCACAGATAGACACCGCCCGGAAGGATTGCCATACCTCGCTGACTTTTTTTGAATTTGGCACATTGGCGGCGATGCATGTGTTTGTTCAAGCCCATGTTGATGTGGCAATTCTGGAGGTCGGTCTGGGCGGTCGCTTGGATGCGGTCAATCTATTCGATGCGGATTGTGCGATTCTAACCAGTATCGATCTCGATCACATGGACTATCTGGGGGATACGCGGGAGAAAATCGGGTTCGAGAAAGTCGCGGTTTTTAGAAAAAATAAACCGGCGATTTGCGCGGAAACCGATATACCGCATTCCGTTTATCAACAAGCAGAAAAAACCGGGGCAAAACTCTTCCGCCTGAATCAGGAGTTCGGCTTTTTTAATAAACAGGCGCAATGGGATTATTGGGGACCCAAGGGCAAACGCCATTCTTTACCTATTCCCGCGCTCCGCGGAGTCAAGCAGTTGCAAAATGCAAGCGCTTGTCTGGCCGCATTGGATACCTTGCACGAATTGCTGCCGGTCAACATGAATGAAATCCGCCAGGGATTGGGTGAAGCAGTGATACCAGGCAGATTTCAAGTGATTTCGACGCAGCCGATGATTATCCTGGATGTCGCGCACAATCCCGCTGCAGCGGCTGTTTTATCGCAAAACCTGGCGGCAACCAAGCCGAATGGCCGTACGTACGCCGTTTTTTCCATGTTGCAAGACAAAGATATCCAAGGTGTTGTCCAAACCTTAAAAGATGATATTGATTTCTGGCTGGTGTGTGCGCTTGATTCCGCTCGCGCCGCACCGGTCGATTATCTGATCGATGAAATTCATAAAGCAGGCGCTGCAAGCAATGAAGATGCCGTTTATCAGTTTGCCGATTGCGTTGCGGCTTATGTTTTTGCCTGTGAACATGCCGGTAAAAATGATAGAATTTGCGCATTCGGGTCTTTCTATACGGTAAGCGGCGTGTTGCAGTATTTGAATGCACAACCGGGTAGGTAATAATCGGCTATTTCGAATGAATAAAAATATCAGTGAAGAAGAATTATTACTCAGAAAGCGCGCAAGGCGGCGGTTAGTTGGCGCGATTGTACTGGTTCTGGCTGCCATTATTGTATTGCCGGCAATATT
>JAFEEV010000154.1 GCA_018240935.1 Pseudomonadota bacterium | reverse complement strand
GGCAAAAAAATTGGGTGAATTCAAAATTTGATTGTAATTGAGATTGCGATTGCGTTCGGTGTTGTATGGAAGCCAAACAATTAGAACTCAGTCATCTAACAATCTAAATTTCATAAATATTTGCTGCACGCAAGCAGCAAGAACGGATAAAATACATCCGGATTTATTTTGGGACAAGTGTTTAATAATGTGGAATTAATTAGGCCGGGATTCCGCATGTGATTTTGTGTGGTCTGACTTTAATTGGAGTTTGTTTATGTCTAGTGGTTTAGTTATCGCAATTGGTAGTGCGATTGTAGCCCTGATATTCAGTGGGATATGGATTAAGGGGATTTTTGCTCAATCAACGGGCAACCAGCGTATGCAGGATATTGCTAAAGCGATTCAGGAAGGCGCTTCTGCTTATCTGAAACGTCAGTACATGACCATCGGCATGGTGGGCGCAGTTTTATTTCTTGCACTGTGGGTGGCGCTTGGCTGGGATACGGCGATTGGTTTTGCTTTAGGCGCTTTACTTTCCGGTGCGGCGGGTTTCCTGGGAATGACGGTATCGGTTCAATCCAATGTACGTACCGCGCAAGCTGCGAGTATCGGATTGAATGAAGCGCTGGCGATTGCTTTCAGAGGCGGCGCTGTTACCGGAATGCTGGTGGTGGCTCTAGGCTTACTGGGTGTTGCCGGTTACTGCGCCATGTTATTCGACGGCGCCAATCCCGATCAAGCGGTCAGCGATGTCATCAAACCGCTGGTTGGCTTTGCATTCGGCGGATCGTTGATTTCGATTTTTGCCCGTTTGGGAGGAGGTATCTTCACCAAAGGCGCTGACGTAGGCGCCGATCTGGTGGGTAAAGTTGAAGCCGGAATTCCTGAAGACGATCCTCGCAATCCGGCGGTTATTGCCGATAACGTGGGCGACAATGTCGGTGACTGCGCGGGTATGGCGGCCGATTTGTTTGAAACCTACGCAGTTACAATTATCGCGACCATGCTACTGGGCGCATTATTGTTCACAGCCAATGCCGGCAGCGCTGTCGTATATCCCTTGATGCTCGGTGCTGTTTCGATTATTGCCTCTATCGTGGGTTGCTACTATGTCAAGATGCGCGACGGCGGCACTATCATGAGCGCACTCTATCGCGGTTTGATGGTAGCAGGCGGTATTGCGTTGGTAGCGTACTTACCGGTTACCGTATGGTTTATGGGTGACATGTCGCTGATTATCGATGGCACCGAAGTTGCGGGCGGTATGCTGGTCATGCGCATTTTCCTGGCGGCAACTATCGGTCTGGTGCTAACGGGATTGATGGTGGTCATTACCGAATACTACACATCAACCGACTATCAACCTGTCCAGCACATTGCTGAAGCTTCTACTACCGGCCACGCAACCAATATTATTGCCGGTCTGGGTGTTTCAATGCGTGCAACAGCAGCGCCTGTACTGGCAGTTTGTATCAGTATCATTCTGGCCTATGCGTTAGCCGGCTTGTATGGAATTGCCATTGCGGCAACGTCGATGTTATCGATGACGGGTATTATCGTTGCGTTGGATGCGTACGGTCCGATTACCGATAACGCAGGCGGTATTGCCGAAATGTCGGAAATGCCGGATTCCGTGCGCGCCATTACCGACCCGCTGGATGCGGTTGGTAATACCACCAAAGCAGTAACCAAAGGTTATGCGATTGGTTCTGCTGGCTTGGCTGCACTGGTGTTGTTTGCTGACTATACCCATGCATTGGAACATGCCGGACATGAGTTGACTTTTGATTTATCCAATCACATGGTTATTATCGGTCTTTTCATCGGCGGTATGATTCCTTATATGTTTGGCGCCATGTCGATGGAAGCGGTCGGACGCGCAGCAGGATCGGTGGTGATCGAAGTGCGCCGTCAATTCAAGGAAATTCCCGGCATCATGGAAGGTACAGGTAAACCGGATTATTCCCGTGCGGTTGATATGCTGACAAAAGCCGCGATTAAGGAAATGATGATTCCTTCATTATTACCCGTATTGATTCCGCTGCTGGTGGGTGTGATTCTCGGGGCGCAAGCATTGGGTGGTGTGTTAATGGGTTCTATCGTAACCGGTCTGTTTGTTGCGATCTCCATGACCACAGGCGGCGGCGCTTGGGATAATGCCAAGAAATATATCGAAGACGGACACTTTGGCGGCAAAGGCAGTGAAGCTCATAAAGCTTCTGTAACTGGCGATACCGTTGGTGATCCGTACAAAGATACCGCCGGACCGGCAATTAATCCATTGATTAAGATTATCAATATTGTAGCCTTGTTGATAATTCCATTGTTGTAATAGCTGTACTCAGTGAGTGACTTGAAAAAGCACACCAAAAATCTGGTGTGCTTTTTTTGTTTGAAGCTTTGTCATATACCAGAAGTAACATAGTTCAAAGGATACTCTATGTCAGTAAAATCATTCATACCAGCTGAACCGTATTTAAATAGCTTTGGAATCACAATTCGGCAAGCGATAGACTTCATTGATGCAAATATTGAACACCCCGACATGATTTACAGTACTGCCCGTAAATATGGTGTTACAACCGCAATGCTGAGCGAAATTAAAGGTGTTTCTAAAGATGTTGTTAATACATACTTTGAATCAGTGGACAAAGAAGGGCTTCCAATTGATGGTATGAGTATACTAATAAATTCTGATCTAGGTGCTTTGGAACCACTTGTGAATTTCAATAGTAAAGCCGGTGAGTTATCGAATGCTTCACTTAGGGAAGCGACATTAAACAAATTGGAGATAAAAACCGACTATGGCTCATTTTTTTCAACAGATGTGAAAATGAGACGTGATCTACACAATGATGGCATTTATGATGCGGAAGAATTAGGTATCGGGCTTTTAGGTAATATACCTGCAACAGATGAGAATTTAGAATCCATTTTTTATGGTTCCTTAATCAATATGTTTTCAGCACTTGACAAATCTGAATGGAATCAAATTACCGAGCTTCAAAACAGCGGCAGCCCTGAAGAACTGCATGCGTCTTTTTTTGCCGCCTTAAGTGAATCACCTTCACCAATTATTTGGTCTGAAACAGAGATGCACGATATGGTAGCTACTGAGGCTACTAGTATTATTACAAAGTATTGGAATGATTCATTCATTGGCATACTTGATCATAGTTTTCTGGGATTAGCGACAGCCTAATTCTAACTTGTGGTGTGACCAAAAACAGCCCTAAGCAAGATCGGTTTTGCGTAGGGCTGTTTTCAATCTAAAGTTATTTAGGGCAATATACCAAATATGTACAATGCCGTTGACCGTCACTATTAACAGTACATTGACTACATGGATTTACCTTGAAAGTTACCACACTCCATGAATTGTTATTTTTTACTTCTGTTACTGATAGAGGAAAGCGGAAATCGCGATCAACATAATTTTCATGCTTAAATAGCTTTGTTTTCCCGGTTATAACGTCTGTGAGTATAAGAAAGCCCAGATTATTAATACCCCCAGCACTAGCAAGTCTATCCAATAAATCTCTTGGCAAAGTTGGAATTTCTGAAAAATTATCAGAATCCTGCAACCTAGTAATTTCTCTAGATTCGTTATCACGACAAATTAAGCGATCTTCCATAAATTTGGATTCTTCCACATGACGACTATCAACAGTAACATGGTTACAAGACTGATATCCTGCAATTCCAGAGACTCCAATCACTGATATTGTTGTCACCTCTTTTATCTCAGAGGCAGATTGAGGTTCATCGAAAAACGTTGACGCTGCAACTCCATTTATGTTTTTCAAATATTTTGCCTGCCCAGTATTACTATCAATAAGTGCAACGAAACCAAACTTAGTATCTGAAGCTCTTTCAAGATCGTGCGCAAGTCCGATTGGTAATTTATCTGAACAACCTGTGAAACTCAGTGTTACAAAAAATAATATAATCATTATTATCGATATTTTAACCTTCAACATACTTTTACTCCCTTTAAAAATTTAATGTCATACGTGCAAAAATTGTTCGCGTAGGGACAAAACGAGAAATAGCAGATTGAGATGTCTGAATATTTATATTCTGAAATAAAAAAGACTCATCGAGAATATTTCTTGCTTCCAGACTTAGAATACCCATACGCTTGGGAAATCGATAGCCAACTGATGCATCAACCAAGAAGAATTTTTCTATTCCTCCATTTGTCTCTCCTTGGTGATTAACTCTTTGACGAACAACCGTACCGGTTAAATTGGCAAAAATCCCTTGCGGGTTAAAATAATCTATTCCAATGGGTATACTTAAAGTATCAAGACGATTTAGTTCATCAGCTCTTGGGGGACGCAAAAGCCTTTCAAACCTGGCTTCACTTTTTACTGTCCAGTTTTTATGTAGTATTCCATATAGGTAGACGTAGTATAAGTTTTCTTTTTGATCTATAAAATCGTGATCCTGACCGGAAAGCTTTGAATTCAAAGGATCAGAGAAAGTGTGAATTCTCAAATCACGGTTTGAAACTTCAAAACCACTAAGCACCTTATTTTCATAATGTGTATCGAGCCCAATTCCCATACGACGAGATTTTGTGCCATTGATGTCATCGAATAATTGATTAAAGCCGGCAACTTGCGTGGGCTCAATAGTCTGATTAGTGGCTAAAGGTGCTTTGATCGTCTCAATCCAAGCCATGCGCAATCTAAAATAACTAGTAAAATTCCATTGCACTCCTAATTTGGGGTTAAATCCATCAATAGGAATTAGATTATACTTATAATAATCATAACTGAAGCCCATAGTAGCATTCAGATTTGGAGTAAAGTT
>JAFEEV010000153.1 GCA_018240935.1 Pseudomonadota bacterium | reverse complement strand
GCATTTTTTGAGTTACCGCTCGCCGTTCAAGAGCATTTCCCTGCCGTTTACGAGCAGCTTGCGCTATTTTACCGGCAAGACCCGGCGCAGCGCTGGCGCTGATCTGCTGACTTTCACGCAGGAAATTGATTCACTGCGGCAAGGTCGATTTCCGCGTAGGCATTGACGATCAAGTCGGCTTGCTGCAATTTTCCCGCATCGTACGTGGTGCTGATCGCGATGCACCGCATCCCGGCCCGTTTTGCCGCGTCGATACCGTGCGGCGCATCCTCGATGACGACGCAATTACCGGGTGATGACCCGAGCTGCTGCGCGGCGTACAGAAAAATATCCGGATTCGGCTTGGAACGGAAGCCGACTTTATCCAGCGTATAAATTCTGTTCGCAAACAAAGTGGAAAGATTGAGGTGCTGATCGACCAGTTTGAGCAGGTCCTGATCCATCGCAGTGGCGATGCAGGTTTTATAGCGATCACGCACGGTTGCAAAAAACGGCAGGAAGCCGTCGATGAAGGCCGTTTCATGCATAAACAATTCGCGCACGATGTCCGCGCGTTCGCGCGCCAAAGCCTCGGTATCGCCGCCGAATTGATACGCTTGCTTCATGACTTCGACGCCTTCGGCCAGCGTCCGTCCGGTGAGCAGCGGCTTGATGCGTTCCCGGTCGTAAACAAAACCCCGGCGTTGCAGAAAAATCGCTTGCCCTTTGTCCCAGATCGTTTCGGTATCGATGACGATCCCTTCGGCATCGAAAATGATGGTATCAATCATGCTGATGATCTCAAATGCTTCTTATCGCTTCGCGTCATTCTTTTTCAGCAAACCGCCGACGGTGCTGAACAGTTCGCCGAACGTTTTTTCGCCGATGGCGCCGTACGCCAGCAGCGCCGCCAGCATCATGACGACAAAAAAGCTGAATTCGAGCAGGCCGAATTTTTCGTTGATCATCAGATAAAAACCCAGCCCGGACAACAAAGTCACAAACCCGATGATCACCGGGCCGGTTTTCCAGCGCCCTGATTCGGCGCGGGACTCGGGCGTGCGCGCCGGGAGATCGGGATATTCCACACCCGCGTGCTTCTGCAACACCGCCAGCGCCGATAGCGCTTTCGACGTGGCCCAGGAAAACAAGCGCGGCCCGTAAAAAGCGCCAGTGCTGTCGTCGATCTTGTCCTTGAGACTGTGCATCGCCTCGTGCGCCAGCGCGCTCTTTTTGTCGTCGATGTTTTCCGAACCCAGCAGCAGCTTCATCAGCAGCGTATCGGTCATCACCATGAAACCGTAACCGCCGGTCTGGCCGTCGCCAACCCCGGCTTGATCGATTTCCACCCATTCTTCGCGCAGCCGGATAGCCTCATCGGGATTGCGCAGCAACCATTCGATGGCCTGTTTTTCCTGTTCCAGGTAGCGGCTTAAGTTGTTGTTGCGCGCGATTTGCAGCACCAGCGCGGCATAAATCGTGTGTATGCCCTGCAAGGAACCCGGCGCGCCGAACGAACCGCGCACATCGTCGCCGCCGCTGTTGTAATAAACGTCCACCAAATGTTGCAGGCTTTGCAGAATCTCGCTCTGATAAGCGCCGGGATAGGCATCGTACGCGTCCAGCAAAGCCGTTAACGCAAAACATGTCGGCATCAGCGCATCGGGCTTGCCGCGCGCATACCCCCAGCCTTTGGTATTTTCATTTCTGCGCCCCAGCAGCCAAACCAGCGCCAATCGCAGCGGCTGCTCGTCGATGCCCTTGCCGGCCTTGATGAGCGCTTGAATCGCATAGGTGGTGCGCACCAAATCGGGAATGTCGACGGTTTCACCTTCATCAGTGGTGAGCTCGCGCGGCCACGAACCCGCATCCGGGCCGTCCGGTGTCTGATGTTTCAGCAGAAAATCCACCGCGCCGCGAATCGACCCCGAACCGGCATGGCAAACGCCGCTGTCGATCAACGCAATCACCGCTTCGGCGGTATTCAGCACGTTGACATGGCTGCCGCGGCGTTCTCCCCATCCCTTGGATTCTTTATCCTGTTGCTGCTCCAGCCAATGGCCCGCATGCTGGATAATGTCGGTGATCTGCGTCATGGAATCTCCCTTGTCAATTTTTCCCTGCCCGGACATCCTGGTTCTGCGCGCAGCCACGGCCGGAATGGTACGAATACATGAGGTTGCAGTATGGCAGGATGTGCGGAAGCTGGGAAGTGCATCGCCTGGAAGAAATTTGTATGCATAACCAAGGGAAATGCAAGAATAGCGCTTTGCGCCGATTCACTTAAACTTTGCTACTGTCTGCAAGATGAAAAAAATCGCCTGGATAGTTACTTTCGCCGCTCTGGCCGTGGCCGCGTATCTCTGCTTCTGGCCGGTACCGGTCGAGCCGGTGAGCTGGCAAGCACCCGCCGCACCGGGATACAGCGGCCCGCACGCACCGAACAACCGGCTCGCGAATATCCGGCTCATCGCATTGCACGGCGAAAGCGGGCCGGAACATGTCGCGCTGGCGCGTGACGGCAAGCTGTATGCCGCGATGGCGAGCGGCAACATCGTGCGTATGGATCCCGGCGGCGCGGCACAGGAAGTATTCGTCAACACCGGCGGACGTGTGCTGGGCTTCGACTTCGATGCCGCCGGAAACTTGATCGCGGCCGACGCCATGAAAGGATTGCTATCGATCGGGCCGGATCGCACCATTCGCGTTCTGGCCGATGCCGTCAATGGCGCCCCGATCCGCTACGCCAATGCGGTCACGGTAGCGGCCAATGGCAAAATCTACTTTACCGATGCTTCAACCCGCTTTGCACCGAAAGACTGGGGCGGTACTTTTGCAGCCAGCATTCTCGACATCATGGAGCAATCGTCGACCGGGCGTGTTCTTGAATGCGACCCCGTCAATAAAACGGTGCGCATCGTCGCCCAAGGATTGAGTTTCGCCAACGGTATCGCGCTGTCGCAGGATGAACAAACGTTGTTTGTCAACGAAACCGGCAGGTACCGGGTGTGGAAAATCGCCATCAGCTCGGACAATCTCGATGTCACGCACAGTTCGCCGCAAGCCGCCGTGCTGCTCGACAATCTACCCGGCTACCCGGACAATCTGATGCGCGGCCTGGACGGCAAGATCTGGCTCGGCTTCGCCAAGCCGCGCAACCCGGTCATCGATGCCATGAGCGATAAACCGTTTCTGCGCCAAATCACGCTGCGTCTGCCGCGCGCATTATGGCCGGTGCCCAAAGCCTACGGCCATGTGATCGCGTTTAACGAAGAAGGGAAAGTGCTCGACGATCTGCAAGACCCCACGGGCGCTTACCCGGAAACCACCGCCGTGACCGAAACGCGCGACCGGTTGTACGTCCAGAGTTTGCACGCAAAGAACCTGGGCTGGCTGATGCGCAAAGAATAGAAGAAACTCAACATCAGCGCGCTAAAACATAACGGCGGTACTCGCAGTTGCCGATGTGGATGTCACGCAACTGCGCATCCGCAATGCCACCTTCAAAATAGGAAATAAACACACGCAGCGTTTCCTCATGGGCGACGACCAGCACCGCCTCATCCGGTTGCGTTTTTAACCAGTCGATGAAACGCAGTACGCGCAGCTTGTGATCGAGCAGTGACTCGCCGCCGTTCACGCACGCCCGCAGCGGATCGTGACTGATCGCCGCAAAATAATCCAATACTGGTTGGCTCTCGAATCCCGAGCGGATATCGGCAAGATCGTCGTGCACCTCGATCGGCACAGTATGGTAGCGATTGACGATCTCCGCCGTCTGGCGCGTGCGCGGCAAGGGTGAAACGAAGATGCGCTCAAACGCCACATTACGCAGGCCGTGCGCCGCTGATTGCGCTTGTGCGATGCCGGTCTCCGTTAAATAAACATCCCGGCCGGGATCGTCGTTACACAAACCGAGGTCGTTGTAATTCGTGCGCCCGTGGCGCATGCAGTAGATATTCATATTTCAAATTTCTGGAAAAGTTTTTACCGGCGATAGCACTTGATCTGAAATAAATACATGCTTATTTCCTGAACATATCTTTGCTGTAAATGGCTACCCCAACCCGGTCGATATGCGCGATCAGATCGATGTTTTCTAGTTGGCGATACTGCGACAAATCGACGGTATACGGCAGCATCAGATCGTCAATCTGGTCTTCAATCTGCATAAACTCGGCGAATGGAATTTCATCGCCTTTGATGGTCAGGTCGATGTCGGAACCGGCGCGGAAATTTCCTTTGGCGCGTGAACCGTAGATCAGTACTGAATCGATGGCATGGTGCTGCGCAAACACGTGGTTAAGTTTTTCCAATGTAGCGGGCGATAGGCCAAACTGCCATTCTCCGGTCATGGCCGGTATTTTTCCATTTCCGTTTTCAGCGCAACGAACAGTGGATAGTAGTCGCGGATGATGATTTGCACCAACTGTTCGGCGGTGCGTTCATCATAAGTATGCGATGAAACATTGCGGCTCTGAATCATCGCCATCCACTGCTCGCCGTCGCCAATCAGCTCAACTTTAAATGCTTCCCGCGTTGCATCCTTTGACCCTTTGATATTTTGGTTGCCTTGATCCTGCAAGAAATCCTTCAACATATTCCAGGCCAATTCATGCGTGAATTCG
>JAFEEV010000152.1 GCA_018240935.1 Pseudomonadota bacterium | reverse complement strand
GCCTGAACCGGGTGGGAAATTCTCGATTCCCATGAGTGGGGAGAATTGCGTTCCCCTTGACAGTCATGTCTGACGCCCACAACGAGTCATCTGCGACCACAAGAGCCAGATCGTTGGACGACGAGCGCCTGCGTAGCGCTATGCAGTGCGAACCGTCGATCGGCTGCAAAGCGCAAAACGTATTTAAAACAATAATTTAATAAATAATACCCTACCAAGATTGCCGAAAGGTGAGAAAGATCCTTGTGTGTATCACCTTCAATCGGGAGCAGAAAGGTGTAATAAAGATCCGGAAGATTCACACCTTTCAAAAAATCTTTCAAAAGCCCGAGAGTCTGTAGTAAATTAAATTGTATCGATCATGCGAAAACCGTAGCTACAAAAGTGAGTCGTTAGCGGCTCCGGAATTCACCTTTCCGAAAAGGTGAAGAAGGGCAGTGAAGTGATTTAATTTACACGTGCCGTTTGAATTGCATCGAGAAATTGTGAGAAAACTTAGCTCTTGAATTCTAAGATAGAGTTAATCATGAATAATTATGTGATTCTAGCAGACATAAGAAAATGAAAAGGCATGAAAATCCACTAGGTAGACAATTGCCCTGTTTGCTGAGAACTGGGAATGACGATCTAGATGCTTGGCCCACCCCAGATGAAGGGGCGCTCACAGAGTCCGATCGCAAGAAATATCTGATGAGAAAAGAAGCCGTAAGACTATACATGGCAGGCTACGGCGATAGATTTATTCGAGATAGGTGCGAGATCGGACTAAAGCAGACCTACCGATTGATTACAGAGCGATGCGTAAAAACTCATCCTGATGGCCGTATATTTGGCTTCCGGGGGTTAATACCAAAACTAAGAATTAAACCTTACAAGAGAAAGCGAAAGTTAAACGTCAACGAATTTGGAGGAGGAGCAGTCGGTGCAATGGGCCTGGTTCTTGATTTACATCCAGATCTACGCATATCCTTCGATAAGAAGATATTGGGATCCGCCAGCCCAGCCACCCTCGCTCTGATCAGGAAGCCGCGCCAAACGTTATGGAAGTGGTTCTTAGATCGCCTGCGAGAATTAGGCTATGAGGTAAGGGGCGAGTGGCCGTTTAATACAATCACTAATGGATATAACTCCGTATGCCGATACATCGACTTCGTTTACAAATTAAATCCAAAAAAGGCAGCGCGAGCAATTGGCGGGAAGACCCTTGAAAGAAAATTGCTTACTGGGGACGGCGTAGATCGTCCTGTAAAGAGGGTGCTGCAGCGGGTAGAAATGGACGCCCATAAACTAGACGGACTCTTCTGTGTATTGATTCCCAATGGTGATGGAGAGCATGTCCCGCGAATCGTCTACAGATTATGGGTAATTGTAATTCTAGACGTTGAATCACGAGCGGTTCTGGGATACCACTTTGCACTAGGAAGAGAGGTCTCTAAGACCGACGTCCTTAGAGCGATTAAATCTGCTCTGACTCGATGGCGGCGACGAACTTTATCTCCTGGCCTCGAACACTTCTATTGGGAAAATGCAAATTTTCCTTCAGGTATGTCGGAAAGATATGTTGGCATGTGCTGGGATGAAACGAGCGTTGACGGCGCTCTCGCCGAGACGTGCAAAAGCGTAGAACAATTTCTAAGGGATGTCGTAGGTTCGAAATTAACTTCGCCAAAGGAAGGATTTGCCTCCCGGCGAGGCCTTGATGACCGGCCATTTATTGAAACATTTTTTCGAGTTCTTGCAGGCGGGGGGCTCCACAAAATGTCAAACACTACTGGCTCAAAACCCAAGGATCGTAAGGGGAGGGAACCGGAGGAAGTTGCCTTGAATAGTCAGTTTCAACTTGAATATGCGGAAGACTTAATTGATGTCCTTATTGCAAATCATAACGCAACACCCCACACCAGTCTTGGATATCGCACTCCGTTGCAATTTCTCGAGTATGCGACTAATCGCCCTGACTTCTCTTTTCGATACGCAGACCCCGACCAGGTTAGCCTCCTACTAAGCTTAAGAAAGAAATGCAGAGTGCACGGTGGTGTCGAAGAGGGAAGAGCTCCTTATGTAAATTTTGAAAACGCCAGGTACACAAATGAGATTCTTTCGCAGCGATTTGATTTAACGGGGCAATATATAGACGTGATTAATCATGAAGAGAATGACGCTAGAATCGCACTAGCATCTACGTCGGACGGACAAAGCCTCGGCGTTCTTCGTGCTGCTCCGCCATGGCATAGATTCCCCCATAGCCTTCGAATTAGGGCCGCTATTAAAGGCATGATAAGGAAGAAAATGTTCTATGTGGCATCAGGCACCGATGCGACAGAGGCATTTGTCGAATATTGCGAGTCTCAGCGCAATAAAAAACTACCGCCACACCCATCTTACCTCGAATTTCGCAGAATAATCGCGAACTCGGAGCGGAACGAATCTGAAGAACTCCTCCGGGCTGCTCTAGATACCATTAACTTAGGCAATGAGGCCGGAAGTGCTCAAAGAGATCAAGCCATCCATGCAATTGATTCTGATAGTGAGGTGAATGAGGGCTCTCAAGGGAGCTTACCTCGACGCCGAAAAGCAGCATCGAGCTAAGGAGCCTCTGATCAATTGATGTTCTGAGCGCGCTCACCCAGGCCAGCCGTTTCCACTGATCGCGATGATCGATTTCTCCGCTTCCACCGCAGTTTATCGAGGCCTTTCCGGCCCCGAGCACCCGCTTTCGGGCGCAGCGGGCAGATTTCGCCCTTCAACTCGTCAAGGCGCGCCTCGCAAGAGAAAGATTGGTCAAACCGATCAGCGAGAACACCTGTGCGGCGTTCTTCGCGATCCCCTTATAGCGCACCTTCGTATAACCGAACTGGCACTTGATGACGCGAAACACGTGCTCGACCTGCGCGCGGATCGTGGACATCGCATTGCATGTCCCGGTTCTTTGTCGTGGATGGCGCGTCGATGATCGTGGCGTCGAGGATGGTGCCGGCCTTGAGGAGCAGACCGCGCTCCTCGAACGTGTCGTTGATGATGTTCATCATCTGCGCGGTCAGCGCGTGTTTCTCGAGCAGGTGGCGGAATTTGAGGATCGTCGTCTCGTCGGGCATCGCATTGTTGCTCTGGTCCAACCTTGCAAAGCGGCGCATCGACTCGACTTCGTTGAGTGCGTCCTCCATCGCCGGATCCGACAGCGCGCACCACTGCTGCATCAAGTAGATCCGCAGCATCCATCGGCGGACGGTCACGCCCGTCCGTCGTCGGATAGTGGGTTCGATTACTGCCAGAAGCGCTGCCCACGGCACGATAGCCTCCACCTCGGTCGGCCAGCAAGCACTCGCCTCTTCTTCCGCTCGAACGCTGGCGAGGTGAAGGCAATCTCGTTCATGGAGACAGCGCAGCTATTTGACCGCCTCTGAATCGATAGTGCTTGCTTAAGCGATTTTGAGTGCTCTGTTCGCACTGATTAGGACAATGGGACGAACACAATTCGAAATTATAGAAACCTGACGATTATATTCAAATATGGGTCCTCAAGTGGATTAGCTATTGAGCGTAATCGCCCACTAGTACAAAAACGCTACTTCTGGATCTTTTGCTATAGAACGACAGATCCGCACTTTAAGACCTTCTTAGATGTGTTGAGCGGGTCGGCGTGCACCCTGCAGTCCGAACGCAGCAGCAAGCAACCAACGACGTTTAGTAAAAACAAGTACAGCACAAAATTTTCCCATTGAGATTGACATTGAGATGTATTGATGCTGGTCATTTTTCGACTTTTCCGCCTGATTTGGTGCATAGACGCCATCACCCCTTTTTCTCCGCCCATGCCGACATTTCGACGGCGTGATGACGCCGTGGGATGACCGCGCAGTGACACCCTGTGGCTCTATTAACCCGGCAATCAAATAGCCAATCTACTGAGCGTACCGAACGTACTCATGGCTGAAATACGACCGCACCCGATCCGGCATCGCAGCAATACGCTCCATGCACGTGCGCGCCTTCTCGAGAAGCGCTGCGGCGG
>JAFEEV010000151.1 GCA_018240935.1 Pseudomonadota bacterium | reverse complement strand
ATTTTCTCTATATTTCGAATTGCACCCATCTAATCGTCCGCAATCCCCTGCCCCGGAAACAGCACATCGGTGAAACCGAACAAGCGGAAATCCTTGATGCGCATCGGATACAAAATGCCTTGCAAATGATCGCATTCGTGCTGCACGACGCGCGCATGAAAACCGCTGACGCTGCGGTCGATGGTCTTGCCGTATTGATCCGCGCCGTGATAGCGCAACCGCGCGTAGCGCGGCACCATGCCGCGCATTCCCGGGACACTGAGACAGCCTTCCCAGTCGTCTTCTGTTTCATCCGACAGCGGTGTCAATCGCGGATTGATCAATACGGTGAAAGGCACTTCTTCGGCGCGCGGATAGCGCGGATTTTGCGCGAAGCCGAAAATCACCACCTGCAAGCTCACGCCGATCTGCGGCGCGGCCAAGCCTGCGCCGTTGAGATACGTCATGGTGTCTTGCATGTCCTGGATCAATTCGTGCAACTCAGCGGTGTCGAACCGCTCGACCGGTTTGGCGGTTTGCAGCAATACCGGATCGCCCATTTTCAGTACCGATCTAATGGCCATGGCAACCTACCGCATGTTCCAGGATGTTTCTGACACGCACCATCGCTTGCTCCAAAACCGTGTAGATCTCCTTCAGCGCTATGGCATTCACATTGGCGCCCCGCCCGGCGGCATGGTTGGCGACCACCGCGAGGGTGGCGTAGCTTAGTCCCAGTTCTCTCGCCAAGGCCGTTTCCGGCATGCCGGTCATGCCGACCATATCCGCGCCATCGCGCTCCAGCCGGTTAATTTCCGCAGCGGTTTCCAATCGCGGCCCCTGGGTCGCGGCGTAAACGCCGCCATCGGCAATGGCTTGCTGTGCATTATCCGCCGCTTGCAGCAGCAGCGCGCGCGTCTGCTGGCTGTACGGCAAGGTAAAATCAATATGTGTCACCGGTTGATCCTTTCCTTCAAAAAAAGTGAAATTGCGTCCATAGGTATAATCGATGATCTGATGCGGCACCACTAGCTTACCCGGCGTCAGATCCGCGCGGATACCGCCGACCGAAGCCACTGAGATGACATGCTCCGGTTGCAGCGAATGCAGCGCCCATAAATTCGCGCGGTAATTGATCGCATGCGGCGGAATCGTGTGGCCATGCCCGTGCCGCGCCAGAAATACGATCTCCACGCCGTGCAATTTACCGAATGTCAGCGGTCCGGAAGGCTCGCCGTACGGTGTGCGGATGATCTGCCGGTGCGAAATTTCAAGACAGGATAATTGCGTCAACCCGCTGCCGCCGATAATTGCCAGCATTGTTTCTCCCCGTTTCAGTCTTTCACTGCATAAATCGCGGGCAGATTGCGCCACGCGCCATGAATATCCATGCCGAAGCCGAACACGTAACGATCCGGCACCGTCAAACCGGTAAAATCGGCCTGGAATGGTTTCGGCCTGCCCGTTTGTTTCTCGGCAAAAACCGCACTATAAAATGCTTTCGCACCGCTCTCCAGCACTTTATCCCGGATCGCCGCCAGCGTGATGCCTTCATCGAGAATATCGTCCAGCACCAGTATCACCCGGTCCTTGACGCTTTCCCTGGGTTGCACGCGCCAGCGGATTTCTCCGCCCTCGAGCGCGTCCCCGTAACGCGTCAAATGCACATAATCAAAATCCAGCGGAAACTGCAATTGCGGCAGTAACTGCCCGGTAAATATCACCGCCCCTCTCATCACGCACAAAACCAGCGGTTGCTGTTGCGATAACACGTCTGTGATTTGCGCCGCCAAACGATGCACGGTTTGCTGCACGGTTTGCTCGGAATGAATCAGCTCGGCTGTTGCAAATATTTGCTGCGCTTGCGAGGCGTTTATCATGAAAATGAAATGTTCAAACTTAACGGGATCAAGTTGGAATAGTGTGCAACAAAACCGGATTTTTTCCTACCGGTACAGAATGCTCATTTGCAACTTGCGAACCGCGCTTTTTCACTTGGCTCCGCCTTGCTTGACCACCGTCCGCTAGCGTTTTCGGAGCCTCCCCAAAGGGAAATCTCACGTTAAATCATCACAATACGCACGATTTGGCAGGATAGCGGCGAATCCCGCCGTTCTTCATTCTGACGATTGGCGGTTTATAGAATACGGCAGGATATTTTTGCAGAGATTACTTGGAACTACCCGGATTGTTGAGATGAGTACCCACGCCATATTCATACACCAGTTTTCCACCCAGCCACCCCGCGCCGCAAAGAAAAGCAAACCCGGTAACCGACAAAGCGATGGCGATCAAACCCGGTTGTTCGAGCTGCGTGCCGTTCAGGCGCAAAAATAAACTGACCGCATAACAACACCAGCTGGTCATGACCAGTATCATGTGCTGATTGGCTATCTTTACCGCTGGACTCTGCGGATCGATTTTCCCAAGCTCCAGCAGGCCGGTCGTCATCGCTAGCAGCGCGGTAATCGTACCGGTGACCAGCAACACCCCAGCCACCCAACCGATTTGTTCATTAGTAAATAAACTGGCAATGTCCGCGAGCGTGG
This sequence comes from Pseudomonadota bacterium, assembly GCA_018240935.1. Classification (GTDB taxonomy): domain Bacteria; phylum Pseudomonadota; class Gammaproteobacteria; order Burkholderiales; family Nitrosomonadaceae; genus Nitrosomonas. The sequence goes on along the minus strand of JAFEEV010000151.1, from coordinate 1,543 downwards.
CAAGAAACCAGGTTGCTACCGGAAAATGAACCAGCATTGGATGGATAGGGTGTTTCATGGATGTTATCTTCCTCGTTAACTAAAAAAACAGACTCAGCAGAGTGAGAAAACCGGCTACCGCTACACCTGCGTGGATTAACACGACATTCTTAGGTGCGACGGTATTTTTAATATGGATCGAAGCCAAATAGAAGCCGCCCAATGCCGCCACGACCAGCAAACCCAATGCGGCGGTCAGGCGCGTATCCCCCGAGCCTTCCAGCACCAGCATGATGAGCATGACCAAACCTGCCGCTCCCAGCAAAGCATGAACAATGGACAAAGACCACGGCGCCAACTGTCCGGCAAATACTTTCAGAGCCAATACGACGCCGCCGACAGCTGCGATTGCTAAAACAATGACTAAATATGTAAGCATTCACTTCTCCTTTACTTATAATGTCAGGGCCTGTACTTTACTGCACATTTTATAACTTTTGCAATACAAAAATGTCAAAACTGATTGTATTAAATATTCCAAATAGTTAAATGTCATCGTTATCCTTTCTAGGCCAGAGCCAGCAATCATTAGTCACCGCTTTACTGCGCAACCGCGCCGGACTCACGGTGGATGAGTTGTCACAGTTATTGTCCATTTCCCGCAACGCGGTCAATCAGCATCTATCCAGCCTGGGAAACAGCGGCTTGATCCAGAGCACCCAGCGGGAAAGCACCGGCGGCAGGCCCAGCAAAATTTATTCGTTATCGCCGGACGGTTTGGAGCTTTTTCACAGGCGCTATTCGTTCATCGCAAAACTGCTGCTTTCCTGGGTTGACAAAAACCTGGGTGAGCAGGAACTGCAAGCGTGCTTACAATCGCTGGGAGAGCAAATAGCAGGCGAGTTCGAGCATCGCATGGCGAAACAGCCAACACCGGCAGATAAACTTCGTGAGGCGGCGGCGATTATGTCCGAGCTCGGCTACGATGCCAGCGTAAGGCAGGATTCGGAAAATTCCGCCGAGATAATCGCCAACAATTGCATTTTTTATCAATTGGCCGAACAACACCAAGGATTTTGCGCACTCGATCTGAGTTTCCTGTCCGTTTTACTTAAAGCTGATATCCGTCACAAGGAATGCATCGTCAAAAAAGGGAACTACTGCTGTTTCGCGATTACGGGGCATACGGAATAGAAATTCATGAATAGTACCCTGGAAAAACTGTGATGAATAACCGCGCTATCATGCACTGAAATAAGATGGTGCAGCGAAATGGCAATTATCGTCTTCAACGTACTGAATACAGAGTAAACAATACAATGAAATTACAACCAATATTGCAAGCAGCCGTTGTCGCCACTGTGTTAATGAGCAGCTCGGCTTTTTCCGAGAGTTTACCCGCCCTTATCGAACACCCAACATACCGTGATGGAATACTTTATATTCCTCGTATCGATACCGAGCGGCAAGCCGGTCATTATCTGGACGCGACACTGCAATTCGATAGCGCATCCGGGGTGTGGAAATTGGCGGATTTTTATAACGCCCTTCCGGAGGAAGGAGT
>JAFEEV010000150.1 GCA_018240935.1 Pseudomonadota bacterium | reverse complement strand
CTTTAACGCAGGCAGCGGCTTACTAAAATAGAATCCTTGATATTGCTTGCATCCGCGCCGTTTGAGAAAATCAATCTGCTCTCTTGATTCGACGCCTTCGGCCACTACATGCATATTCAGGCTGTCCGCCATCGCTATGATCGCCGTCACTATGGCCGCATCATTTTCATCGATTGCGATATCGCGCACAAAAGAGCGATCTATTTTCAATGCATCAATCGTATAGTGTTTCAAATAGCTCAAATTTGAATAGCCGGTGCCAAAATCATCGATCGATATCTTAAATCCCATGGCACTTAGCTGTTGTAATGTTTCGTTCACTTCACCGATGTTTTCCGCCAGCATGCTCTCCGTAATTTCCAAGGCGAGACTGCTTGCCGAAACCTCAAGCTGCTTTAGAATACTTGCCACATCCTGCACAAAATATTTTTTCTGAAACTGCTTGACGGAAAGATTGATCGCGATTCTTGGCACCTCAAGCCCCTGATTCTGCCATTCCTTCAGTTGCTCACATGCTGTTCTGATGACCCAATCGCCAATCGGCAGGATCAAGCCTGTTTCCTCGGCTAACTTAATAAACTGACTGGGTGAAATCAATCCTTTTTCCGCATGCTGCCAGCGCAGCAATACCTCCAGACCAATCCAATGATGCATCTCCATATCGACAATCGGCTGATAGAACAGCATCAACTCGTTATTTCTTATCGCTTTGTGCAAATCATTACCCAATTCGTGCTTTTCTTGAATCAAACGATTCATTTCTGCGGAATAAAACTGGTAGTTGCTGCGTCCCGTCGCTTTCGCATGGTACATCGCCAAATCACTATGCTTCAGCAGCGTATCGACATCTTTCCCATCCTGGGGATACAAAGCTATGCCGATGCTGCTATCGATATGCAACACCTGCTCATTTATGTGATAAGGCAGCGCCAATCCATGCAATATCTTCTTTACGATCGATTCGACAACAGCAATATCGGTAATTTGCGTCAATATCACAATAAACTCATCCCCGCCTTGACGGGATGCCGTATCTTCGCTGCGTATGCTGGATATGAGCCTGACAGCCACTTCTTTCAGCAAAAGATCGCCGAAACCATGTCCCAATGTATCATTCACCACTTTGAAATGATCCAGATCGATAAATAACACCGCGGAAAAATCCCGATGGCGCTGATTATGCGCCAGCGCCTGCGACAACCGGTCTTGCAGCAGTATGCGATTCGGCAGGCCTGTCAACGCATCATGATTGGCCATGAAGCTGACATGCCGCTCCAGCTGCTTGCGTTCCAGCCACAGCCGGAAGTCATCGGCAATATAATTAATGAGATTTTGTTCATCCGGCAATATGAATGACTTTTCTTCCGTATAAAAAACCTGCAATTGACCGCACACAATCCCGTTTACTTTGATTCTTGCGAAAATCCCCTGACTCAGGCTTTCGTTGTAGTTATGAGAGGTATAGCATTGATCATAAATACTGATCAGGCACGCTACATGATCAGGAAACTGCATAGCCGGAACCAGATGTTCAAAAATTCGCGCGCACAGCTCACTGATGGAAAAATCTTGCTCCATCTCACGCCGGATCGCATACAAGCAAGTCCGTTCCTTCAGTCTTTCACGCAGAATTAACTCCTTTTGTTTGCGCGCGGTAATGTCGACACGCACGGAAATATAGCGGATCACCCGGCCGTTACTGTCTTTGAATGGAACGATGGTGGAATCCACCCAATAAAAGCTGCCGTTTTTCCTCCGGTTGCAGATCTCCTTATGCCAAATTCTTCCGCTGGTGATGGTGTCCCACATATCGATAAAGAAATCTCTAGGGTGCATACCTGAATTGAGAATGCGGTGATCTTGCCCGATCAGTTCGGATCGTCCGTAACCGCTGATTTCACAAAACCGGTCATTGGCTTCAATAATCCGCCCGGAACGGTCACTCACGGAAACCAATGCAAGTTGTCCGATAGCTTCGAGATAAGTTGTCAATTCCGCATGCGTGGTTTGCAATTCCTCATAGAGTAATTTCAATTTTGCTCTGGATGCCAGCAGCGCGCTATTGGCAGCTTGCAGGTCCCGATTGGCCGCCAGTAATTCCTCATTGGTCGATTGCAGTTCTTCATTGCTTGATCTGAGTTCTTCCTGCGAAGTCTGCATTTCTTCATGAGTGGCTTGCATTTCTTCACGCATGAGTTGCAGCTCGGTCATCATCATCGCCAATGCCGCATCACTTCCCGACACGTCCGACGCCTGCTTCATTTCGGAAAGTTGCAGAATTTCTTCCAAACTGATCATTGGATTTTTCTTGGTCATAGCTTGTAAAGATAAATCCTGAATCAGATTGCGCCTCTCCTGCGGCAGTCCGTTATCTAGCCGTTTATACACCGCCAGACTACGCTCCAAAGGTGTAAACATCTCGGGAAATTGATCGATCGATTCCGCGGTACCGAGCAGCAAGACACCGCCAGGATTGAGCGCATAATAAAAAAGCGGCAATAATCTTTTTTGCAATTCACGATCCAGATAAATCAGCAAATTGCGGCACGACAAAATATCCAGCTTGGAAAATGGCACATCGGCAATAAGATTCTGCGGTGCAAATATCACCATCTGGCGTATTTCATTACAAACCCGGTAGCCGTTTTCCTGCCGGATGAAAAAACGGTTTAAGCGTTCCAGAGAAATATATTGACTGATACTGATCGGATAAAAACCCTGACGGGCTTTCATGATGGCTTCTT
>JAFEEV010000014.1 GCA_018240935.1 Pseudomonadota bacterium | reverse complement strand
GGAAGCTCTGAAAAACTACTGCGCTCGGTCATACTGTGTTGAAATCAGACTCAAAATGCTCATTTACATCTTGTAAACTGCGCTTTTTTATCTGATTTCGCCTTGCCTGACCGTCGCTCGCTACCTTTTTCAGAGCTTCCCTAAAACGGTAAGACGAAATCCAGCGAAAATAAAATTTGATCCTTATTGCCGGAAAACGGCCGGTAAGCCGAGGTTTTATAGGCATCAACCCGGTCGTAGCGAATATTTGAGCGGACATTCAATTTCTTAATGAAGTCCCATTGGGATTTAAATGTTTTGGCTATTTTCCAGTTGAATCCGGCAGTGAAGTTATAGTAATCGGCCGGTGCGATCGTGACACTGTTGATGTTGCCGGCGTAACTGACGGGTATGCCGTTGACGTTGGTGGTGGCGGCTGCCACGCGGAACGGCGAAGGATTGCGGAAGCCGTCTTGATCGCGGAACCATTCGCCGCGCAGGCCGACCGATACGTTATCGGTGAGGTCGTGATATAAATGCGCAATTGCGCTGAACCATTCGGCGTCTTTGACGACGTTGGCGTATTTGAGATTGTTCAGCAAAACACCGCCGGCATGACCGTAGACATGGTGCAGGACTATCTGAGTCCGCGGCGTGATCTTGTGTTGCAGCACGACATTATAAAATCCCCATATTTCGCTGCTTTGTTCCGAAGTTTTGCCATAAGTGCCGGATAGATGGAACGAGGTCGCTGTATCGTCGCTGGTCCAGGTAAAACCGGTAATGCCGTTCCAATTTCCTAACTGCTTATCCCAGCCTGCGTCCCACCCGCCGTTGGCGCTGCCGGTGAGCGGACCGCCCAGAATCGTCCAAGTGGAATTGATGTTGTAATTGAAGAGCGCTCCGGTGTGCGTGAACGGTTCACCGATATTTAATGTATACGCGCGCGTATAAAAGAAATTATCGGGTGCCGGAACGGTTTCGAAACCGGTCGGTGTATAGAAATGACCTAGCTTGATATTAAGGCCGTTGCCGATCGGCACATAAGCTTCCAAGAATGCTTGCGGCAAGGCGATACCGTATGTGCGCGTGGAAGCGCAGCATAAATTAAGGTCCCAGTTGCTTCTTTTTAAGGGTTGACCGGTATTGACGTCGAACGCCGGTACGCCGAAGGCTTGAGTAAAAATGGCATCGGTGCCGAACATGAAATCAAAGCGTCCGCCGAAATCCCATTGATCGCCTGCGGATGCTACCGGGCGGCGCATGAACAGGTTCAATTGGTTTAGCTGAAAGCGGTTGGCTTGATCGGCAAAAATGACCGGACCGTTAAATCCGCCCGATTGACCCGGGTTGAACGTGGCGCCGCCATGGATCCAGCCACCGAATTCCAGTTTTTTATATGCCAGGAATTTTCTCAGCCCGTTGGCGTAGAGATTCTCGGAATCCATGAGAAAAAAGAATAAACAGCAGACAACGGTTAGCAATAACCATTTTGAATATACCGGGTGACCTTGCATGGGGCGGGGGTGTATGTTTAAAAACGATTTAATTGACGGTGTGCGATTCAAGGGTTAATGAGGAACGGTTTGTATCTCTTGTCTTCGAACGGCGGGAGTGTGAAATCGCTCCAATTCAACAGGGCGCTCATTATAGCCACAAAGCGCGCGTTGATAAATCAAGAGTCGGTATATTTAAGGAAGCTCTGAAAAAGGGTGCGAGCGCCGGTCAGGCAAGGCGAAATCAGATGAAAAAGCGCAGTTTATGAGATGCAAATGAGCATTTTGAGTCTGATTTCAACACAGCATGATCGAGCGCAGTAGTTTTTCAGAGCTTCCTTAAAGAAAGCGTAGCCAGCTTTGCGGATGCCGCCATTTCAGCGTGCGGTAGGCGCGGCAGATGGGGTACAGAATGATCAGCGCCAGCAGCGTGATCGCGTAAGTTTGTTCCAGGCTGCCGCGTTCGAACAGCGGTTTCAATGCCGTCAGTACGGCGAAGTGCGCGAGGTAGAAGAACAGGGCGGTTTGGCCGAACATCAGCACCGGGTTGTTACGATTGATGGTTTTGATGCGCGATTCCAGCCGCATCAGCAGCGCCAGCACGATGGCCATCAAGCCCAATTCCAGCAGTGTATAAACCAGGCTGGGCGGGTATTTGCTGACGTGCAGCCAGTCGATCAGGGTATTGCCCTCGAGGTGCATGAATAGATTGCCGTAATCGTCTTGGCCGCGGATGATGACGAACAGCGTTAACGCAAACCACCCGGCAGTCATCAGCACGCGCTGCGGTTGCCAGGAAACGGGTGGATGGACGATGAACCGTTCACCGAACGCCCAGCCGAGCATCATCATGCCGAGCCACGGCAAAGCGGGGTAGAGCACGGTGTAGGTTGCGCCGAAATCCGGTGCGAATGTAAGTGCCAACCAGAGCGGCACGTCGCCGCCCGGTTGCCACAGCAGCGTTAGCAGAAATTCACCACCGGCGATGATCAGGATCGCCAGCGAGAAAACCGTGCTCGCGCCAAGACGTTGCAGATAGACCATCAGCATCATGCTGATGCCGATGGCGTACAGCACTTGCAGCACCGGTTTGCCGCCGATCAGCGAGAACAGGCCGATGTCGAGCAACGCGATGAATGCGCCGCGGATTAGTAATTCACGGTCGATGACGGCATCACTCATGCCTTGCTGGCGGCGCTGGAAATTGCTGATCGCGATCGAGGTACCGGCGAGGAACAGGAACGTCGGCGCGCAGATATGCGTGATCCAGCGCGTGAAAAATTGATCGGCGGCAAAGCGAGCGCCGGGTTCAAACAGTAATACCGAGTCGGCGAAAATGCGCTGGGCATTGAAAAACCACGAAGCGTGGTCGAGCGCCATCAGGATCATCACGATACCGCGCAGCCAGTCGATGGCGGCGATGCGTGGCGCGTGAGAATCGAGTGGCATGACGGCGGATGGCGCGGTAATTACAGCAGAACCAGATTGTTCCTGTGGATCAGTTCCGGTTCGTCGACGTAGCCCAGAATCGCTTCGATTTCGCTGCTGGGCTGTTTCAGGATTTTTTGCGTTTCCACTGCGCTGTAATTGATCAGGCCGCGCGCGATTTCGCGTCCGTCCGGGTCGAGACAGGAAACCGTCTCGCCGCGCTCGAATTCCCCGTTGACGGCGACCACGCCGATCGGTAGCAGGCTTTTGCCGTCATCGATCAGCGCTTTGGCGGCGCCGTGATCGAGCGTGACGTAACCGCGCACTTGCAGATAATCGGCCAGCCATTGCTTGCGCGCCGCCAGCACCGGCAATGTGGCGACGAAACGGGTGCCGATGGCTTCGTCCTGACTCAGGCGCACCAGCACGTTGTCTTCATGCCCGGAAGCGACGATCGTATCCGCGCCGCTGCGCGCCGCGCGTTTGGCGGCGATGACTTTGGTTTGCATGCCGCCGCGGCTGATGCCGCTACCGGCGCCGCCGGCCATTTTTTCCAGCGCCGGGTCGCCGGCATGCACTTCGCTCAATAGTTTTGCGTTCGGATCCTTGCGCGGATCGCCGGTATACAAACCGGCCTGATCGGTCAGAATCACCAGCGCATCGGCTTCGACCAGATTGGTGACCAGTGCCGCCAGCGTGTCGTTATCGCCGAAGCGGATTTCGTCGGTGGCGACGGTATCGTTTTCGTTGATGATCGGGATGATATTCAATTTGAGCAGCGTGGTCAGCGTCGAACGGGCGTTCAGATAGCGCTTGCGGTTCGACAGGTCTTCGTGCGTCAGCAGCACTTGTGCGGTTTGCAGGCCGTATTGCGAGAAGCTCGAGGCATAGGCTTGCGCCAGACCCATTTGGCCGACGGCGGCGGCCGCCTGCAATTCGTACAGCGCGGTCGGACGGCTATCCCAGCTGAGCCGTTGCATGCCTTCGGCGATCGCGCCGGAAGAAACCAGGATGATGTCCTTGCCCATTTGCTTGAGCGCGGCGATTTGCGCCGCCCAGCCGGCCAATGCAGCGTGATCGAGGCCTTTGCCTTGATTGGTGACTAAACTGCTGCCTACTTTGATGATGATGCGGCGTGCTTGCTTTAACATGGATTCGATAGTTCGTTTTCCGGAATCGGGTTTTCGGGCTGCGGCGGCAGATGCTGATCGAGATAATCCATGATGGCGTAAGTCAGGAGCTGGCAGCCTTCGCCGGTCAGTGCCGAGATGATGAAGTAGCGGTCATGCCAGCCTAGTTTTTTGACGAACGCACGGCAAATCTCATCGCGTTTGTCCTGCGGCATCATGTCGGTTTTGTTCATCACCAGCCAGCGCGGTTTTTGATACAGCGCTTCGTCGTATTTCCGCAATTCTTGTTCCAAGGCATGCGCCTCGTGCACCAAATCGGTTTCCTCATTCGGCGGCATCATGTCGATGACATGCAGCAGCAGCCGGGTGCGCGCCAAGTGTTTTAAAAAACGGTGTCCCAATCCAACACCTTCGGCCGCGCCTTCGATCAGCCCGGGAATATCGGCCATGACGAAACTGCGGTTCTGGTCGACACGCACCATGCCGAGGTTAGGGTGCAGGGTGGTGAACGGGTAATCGGCTACTTTCGGGCGCGCGGCCGATACTGCGCGGATCAGTGTCGATTTTCCGGCATTCGGCATGCCGAGCAAACCGACGTCGGCGAGCACTTTGAGTTCCAGTTTCAGTTCAAATTCCTGACCGGGTTCGCCGAAGGTAAATTGCCGCGGCGCGCGGTTGGTGCTGGATTTGAAGTGCAGATTGCCGAGTCCGCCGGTGCCGCCTTTGGCCAGCAGAACTTTTTGCTGATCGCGCACCAGGTCGGCGACGACTTCGCCGGTGTTGAGATCTTTGATCAATGTGCCGACCGGCATGCGCAGTATGATGTCCTCGGCGCTTTTGCCATAGCGATCCGAGCCTTGGCCGTTTTGACCGTTCCTGGCGCGGTGAATGCGGGCGAAGCGGTAATCGATCAGGGTGTTGATGTTGCGGTCGGCCATGGCATAGATGCTGCCGCCCCGGCCGCCGTCGCCGCCGTCGGGTCCGCCGCGCGGAATGTATTTTTCCCGCCGGAAGCTGGCGACGCCGTTACCGCCTTTACCGGCCAATACCTGGATAACCGCTTCGTCTATAAACTTCATCGCTAACTGATTTTTAATGTGTTACTGTTTTGTTTCTGCGTTTTTGCCGCAGCCTGCAAACAAAAAAGCCCCATCGTTTGAGACAGGGCTTTCAAAGTGGTCAAGTGATTTATCTTTTTATACAGGTATCACGCTGGCTACTTTACGTTTCAATGCGCCTTTGATACTGAAATTCACTTTTCCCGCCACTTTGGCGAATAAGGTATGGTCTTTACCGATACCGACATTTTCGCCCGGATGAATCTGTGTGCCGCGTTGTCTGATGATAATCGATCCGGCTGGGATTAATTCACCGCCGTAGCACTTGACGCCGAGCCGTTTTGAATGCGAATCGCGCCCGTTTCTGGAACTTCCGCCTGCTTTCTTATGTGCCATTTCCTACTCCTTAAGCTGAAATACCGGTAATTTGTATTTCAGTGTAATTCTGCCGGTGACCTTGATGCTTCTGATAATGCTTGCGACGGCGCATCTTGAAGATACGAACTTTGTCGTGACGTCCTTGACCGAGAACCGTTGCATTGACTTTTGCGCCGCTGACAAGCGGCGTTCCTACCGACACCTTGTCGCCATCGGCCACCATTAATACTTGATCGATTATCAGCTCACTGCCGTTTTCCGCTTTCAGTTGCTCGATCTTCAGCTTTTCACCTACTTGAATTCGATATTGTTTACCGCCGGTTTTTATGACCGCATACATAATATTAAGCTCCATGCTTCCCTTTTACAGAACGGCGCATTATACATAAATAACCCTTGATTGTGGTGGAAAAATTAGCGCATTTTATCTTTATGCTTGACACTTAGGCATCGTCATTTCTAACATAGCGTTTTCTACAAGGTATTATTGTGTCAATCGAACATATTAGAAGCTTCATCGCGCAAGATATGAGCATCGTCGACGATGTCATCCGCGCAAAACTGCATTCCCATGTCGTTCTGATTCGCCAAGTCAGTGAATATATCATCAATAGCGGAGGCAAGCGTTTGCGCCCTGCACTGGTGATTTTATCGGCCGGCGCTTTTGGCTATAACGGCAACTTTCACTACAATCTGGCTGCAGTTGTCGAATTTATCCACACCGCCACATTACTGCACGATGATGTTGTCGATGAATCACAATTGCGGCGCAATAAAGAAACCGCCAATGCGCTGTTTGGCAATGCCGCCAGTGTTCTGGTAGGGGATTTTCTCTATTCCAGAGCATTCCAGATGATGGTGGAAGTCGACAATATGCGCGTGATGCAGGTATTGGCCGATGCCACCAATACCATTGCCGAAGGCGAAGTCCTGCAACTGCTGAACTGCCGCGATCCGAATGTGACCGAAGAAAATTACTTGCAAGTAATCCGCTATAAAACCGCTAAGCTGTTCGAAGCGGCAAGCCGGCTAGGCGCGATTCTCGGCAATGCCACGCCGGAAGAGGAAAACGCGCTGTCGGTTTATGGTATGCATTTGGGCACCGCGTTTCAGCTCATCGACGACATGCTCGACTATACGGGTAATAATCAGGATATCGGGAAAAATCTGGGCGATGATCTGGCGGAAGGGAAACCCACATTGCCGCTTATTTACGCCATGCGTGTCGGGACGCCGGAACAAGCCGCTATTATCCGCAAGGCCATCGAAGATGGCGGAGAAGACGGTTTCCAACCGGTTTTGGATGTCATTCAGAAAACCGCTGCATTGGATTACGCAAGGAAATGCGCGCAGGCTGAAATTGTCACTGCAACGGCTGCAATAGCCTCCTTACCGGATTCGGAAAACAAACAATGCTTGATGCAATTGGCCGACTTTGCGGTTACGCGCAATCATTAATGCGGTGGCGATGCTGTGCCGATCGTTTGCCACCGGTGGCCGCCATCTCATAACAGCGTTTCTCCAAGCTATCCTTATTCGGTGTTCCTTCAAATTCGGCATTGCTGAGTAAAGTTTGCACTGCCGGTCTCTTTGCCGTTTTCATTTGAAATTTCCCGGATATTTGATTCAATAGTATTGATTTGATGAAAATATCATTCTATATTTTGTCGATAAGCCATAAAAAACCCGGTTAATCGTCAATTTGCCGAGACAAAAGATTGCTATCCTCAATCCGCCGTGGCAAATGCGATATGGTGTTATGCTGCTTATTTGCAACCTGCAAATAATCGTATATTTAATCAATCGGATTGATGCCTTAGCAGGCACTAGAACTTGATATGGGAAAGTTAATTTTTTACGCACTGGTAGCGCTGCTGATTTACTGGGCGATCAAGATTCGCGCGCCTAAGCAAAGAAACGATGCATCTCCGCCGGAATCCTTTGAAGACATGGTGAATTGCGCGCACTGCGGTGTTTATCTGCCGAAAAGTGAGGCTGTCAGCAGTCAGCAAAAGTATTTTTGCAGTCATGAGCATTGTAATTTATATATAAGATCTTCCTGAGCTTATTTTTGTGCCAACCCCAACTTATACATCGCCAAACAAACATTCACCATTCTGGCCGCCGGGCCGCGCCGCAGCGGCAATCGGCTGCACCGGTCAACATTGGCATTCGCTTTATTATTTCAATGGTTTTCGCTTGGTCATCGGCAGCAGCTTGCTGATCGTTTTTTGGCAATCCGAATTTACCAATCTCGGAGCGTATCATTACCCGCTGTTTTTATACGCTGGCGCGGGGCATGTGCTTTCTTGCGCGTTGTCTATCGTGCTCATCCGGTTGCGTTTTCCCGGTTTCGATCAGCAATTGGCGATTCAGGTCATTAGCGATATTGTTTTTTTCTCGGTGATGATGTACGCCAGCGGCGGTTTGCCCAGCGGCCTGGGGGTTTTGTTGTTGGTATCGCTGGCAGGAGCGGGACTGATCAGCCGCGGCCGTCTAGCGCTGTTTTTTGCTTCTATCGCAACGATCAGTTTATTGCTGCAGGAGACCTATTCCTTATGGACAGTCGATTTTTACTCCGCGCAATATACGCAAGCGGGTTTATTGAGCATGGCGTATTTTGCCGTTGCCTGGCTGGCGCACCGGCTGGCCCGATATACGCTGGCCAGCGAGCGGCTAGCCGAAGAACGCGGTATCGATCTGGCCAATATGGCGCAAGTCAATCAACTGGTCATTCAGGATTTACACGAAGGTGTTCTGGTGGTGGATAAACACGGCTATATCCGGCAGCGCAATAGCTATGCAGAACGATTACTCGATTTAAATCCGTCTGCGGAAAAGGCGCCGCTGCTCAAATTATCGGCTTGCATGCCGGAATTAGCCGCCCGTCTTGCTACTTGGCAGGGCGATAGCAGCATCAACTTCGATTTGCTGCGTCTGGCGCATAGCAATGCCCTGGTCCGAACACGCTTTCTTCCGATACAGGCAAATTCACGTAACGGTGTGGTGATTTTTCTCGAAGATATGGGGCGCATTCAAGCGCAATTGCAGCAATTAAAGCTCGCCGCCCTGGGGCGGCTGACTGCCAATATTGCCCATGAAATACGCAATCCGTTGTCTGCGATCAATCATGCGGCTGAGCTTTTGGAAGAGGAGCAACTTGAAAATAACACCGATCCGCGATTGGTGCGCATTATTTGTGATAACACCCGGCGCTTAAACAAGATCGTTCAGGATGTGCTGCAACTCAACCGGCGTAACATAGCAAAACCGGACCTGTTCGATCTATATGATTTTGTGCAAAAGTTTCTTGAGGAATTCTGTCATGCAGAGAAAATCGACGGGGGTGCGTTTGTGCTAAAAAATACTAACAATCATTTAATTAGCTTTGATCGCGATCATTTGCACCAGATACTGTGGAATTTATGCCGCAATGCATGGCGGCATTGCCGACAGCAAAACGGCAGCATACGTATCGAAATATCCGCATCGGCGAATGAAAATAATGTCTGCTTGGATATCGTAGACGATGGCGAGGGTGTTGATCCGCAGCAGGTAAAACAGATT
>JAFEEV010000149.1 GCA_018240935.1 Pseudomonadota bacterium | reverse complement strand
TGAGTCGATGAGCACCGGGATATCCGATCTGATGATCACCGATGAGCCGATCGTCTACGACAAGGAAGAATTGGCCGCTTTAAAAGCGATTGAGCGTATTCCGCTGAAGTGGAAAGATAAAGTCAGCGAGAACGAGATCGCTTCCTTCTATACCGCATATTACAACGGCGCAGTCTATGTAGCCGACGAAGCCGGCAAGCTGACCAAATATAACGCCGCGACGGGTAAGCAAGAGTGGCAAGTCAAAACCAAAGGCAAATTTTCCGCCGGTGTGGGCATTGGCGATGGATTGATTCTGGTCGGAACATTCAAAGGGGAAGTGCTGGCCTATAACGAATCCGGCCATATGCTGTGGCAATCGCCGGTTACCAGCGAAATCCTGAGTCCGCCGCAAGTGCAAAACAATGTCGTGGCCGTGCGTACGATCGACGGCCGCATCTTCGCGCTCGATGCCCTTGATGGCAAGCGCAAGTGGATTTACCAAGGCGCGACGCCGTCATTGACAGTGCGCAGCACGGCCGGGATAACCCTGGCGCACGGCGCGATTTTTGCCGGTTTTCCGGGCGGCAAAATGGTTGCGATGAGTTTATTCAACGGCAACATCGGCTGGGAGGCCGCCGTTTCCCAGCCGCGCGGCGTAACAGAACTGGAGCGTATGACGGATATTACCAGCGCGCCGGTGATCAATGACCGCCTGGTATGCGCGGTTGCTTATCGCGGCCGTGTCGCGTGCTTTGCCATTAACGATGGCACGCCGATTTGGGCGCGCGAGTCTTCCAGCAGCGCCGGTCTGGTAATGGATAACGATTATGTCTATGTAACCGAGGATAACGGCGTGGTCGCCGCTTACGATTTACTCAGCGGCGCCGGCATGTGGAAACAAGCCCGCTTGGGCAGCAAGAAACTCACCCGGCCGGTCAGTGCCGGGCAGTTTATTGTGGTGGGAGGCTATCAGGGTTATGTCAATTTGCTGCGTAATTACGACGGCGCCTTGATCGCCCGCGCCGCCACCGATGGCAGTATGATTCATAATGCCGCCAGCCTGTTGCCGGATGGTTTTGCGGTGCAGACAGCCGATGGCGGTGTTTACGCTTTCAGCACGCAATTCTAGCAGTTTCATTTTTCCTTTTTCTCATTGGCAGCACACAACGTAACGTATTACGGTAGCAGCAAAAAATCATGAAACCTACCCTTGTTCTGGTTGGCCGTCCGAATGTCGGCAAATCGACTTTATTCAACCGCCTGACCCGCACGCGCGATGCCATCGTCGCGGATATTCCCGGTTTGACGCGGGACCGCCATTACGGTCAAGGCAGGGTGGGGGACAAACCCTATCTGGTTATGGATACCGGCGGTCTCGAACCGGTCGTCAAGGACGGCATTTTGCACGCCATGGCGAAACAGACGCTGCAAGCGATCGACGAAGCGGACAAAGTATTGTTTATCGTCGACGGCCGCCAGGGGGTGACCGCGCACGACAAAATCATCGCCGAGCAATTGCGCAAATCCGGGCAAAAAATTCTGCTGGTGGTGAATAAAACCGAAGGTATGGCGACTGCCGTCGTCACGGCGGAGTTTTTCGAATTGGGTTTGGGCGATCCGCACGCAATTTCCGCCATGCATGGCGATAATATCCAGGAACTCGCCGATGTCGCGCTGGCGGATTTTCCCGGTGCGGTAGAGGAGGAACCGGAAAGTAAACACCCTAAAATCGCCATCGTCGGCCGCCCGAATGTCGGCAAATCGACCCTGGTCAATACGCTGCTCGGCGAAGAGCGGGTGATCGCCTTCGATCAACCGGGCACGACGCGTGACAGCATTTACATCGATTTTACCCACAAGGACAAACAGTACACGCTGATTGACACGGCCGGGTTGCGCCGCCGCGGCCAGGTGCATGAGACTGTGGAAAAATTCTCCGTCATCAAAACGCTGCAAACGATTGAGGACGCCAATGTCGTCGTGCTGGAGCTGGATGCGCGTAACGAGAGCTCCGATCAGGATACGCACATTGCCGGATTTATCCTGGAAACCGGCCGTGCGCTGGTCATCGTGGTCAATAAATGGGATGGTTTGGACGACTACCAGCGCGATACCATCAAACGTGAATTGAACCGTAAACTGGCCTTCCTGAGTTTTGCGCAGTTGCACTATATTTCCGCATTGCACGGCACCGGCTTGAAAAATCTGCTGCCTTCGATCGATGCCGCTTATGCTGCGGCCATGGTGCATTTGCCGACGCCGAAACTGACGCGCGCGTTGATCGCCGCCGTCGCGAAACACCCGCCGCCGCGCGGCGGCATGTCGCGCCCGAAAATGCGCTACGCCCATCAAGGCGGTTCCAATCCGCCGCTGATCATCGTGCACGGCAGCATGCTCGAGCATGTGCCGGATAGCTACCGGCGCTATCTGGAAAACACCTTCCGGGAAACTTTTAAGCTGACCGGCACGCCGCTGCGCGTCGATTTTAAAGCCGGACACAATCCCTACGCCGACAAGAAACCCGCTCCACCGACCGAGGATGAACTGCGCCGCGCGCATAACCGGCGGCGCCGTAACCGTAAGAAATATGGTTAAATCGGAATAACC